>CAMWUV010000011.1 GCA_947177535.1 uncultured Mycoplasma sp. | reverse complement strand
TCATAAACCTGGTTGTTATTTGTGAAAAGATAAAAATGGAATTGTTATCTATGTTGGAAAAGCAATAGATTTAGCAAATAGAACTAAACAATATTTTTTAAAAGATAGAGATTTAAAAACTAGAAAATTGGTTAAAGAAATAGCTGATGTAGATTATGTTGTAGTTGATAATGAAAATGAATCACTATTACTAGAAAATAATTTAATTTCTGAATATAAACCAAAATACAATATGTTGTTAAGGGAATTTAATACTTTTCCATACATTGTTGTAACTAAAGAAGAACATCCTAGAATTTTATATTCTCATGATTCCAAAAAAAAAATTAAAGGTACATATTATGGTCCCTTTGCAAGTTCAAATAGAAAATATGAT
This sequence comes from uncultured Mycoplasma sp., assembly GCA_947177535.1. Lineage (GTDB taxonomy): Bacteria > Bacillota_I > Bacilli_A > Mycoplasmatales > Mycoplasmoidaceae > Malacoplasma. Next base: position 9,481 of record CAMWUV010000011.1, on the reverse strand, counting down.
TTATATAATTTTATTAATAGAATTTTTCCATTAAGAAAATGTAATAAATTACCAAATAGAAAATGTATCTATTTTGATATTAATCAATGCTTGGGACCTTGCATTAAAAAAATCGAAAAAAAAGATTATGAACCTTATTTGAAAGAAATTAATGATTTTTTCTCTGGTAATTCAAAAAATTTAGATGATCACTTAAAAAAACAAGAATTAGCTTCAGCAGAAAGATTAATGTTTGAAGACTCACAAAAATACTTTGAGTTAAGAAAAAATTTGAAATCTTTTTCTGAAAGACAAGATATTATTTTTTCCAAAACAAATGATGAAGACATTGTTGGATATTATTGTAAAGAAAATGTAATTTCAATTGTTATTTTTAAATATGTTGGTGGTGTGTTGCTAAGCAAATATGATTTGATAACAATTTTTTACTCTGAATTTGAAGATATTATATCTACTCTAATTTTTGAATATTACACAAAAATTGCAATTGAACTTCCTAAAAAAGTTTATTTATCATTATCTTCTAAAGTTTTGAAAAATTTAAGTGAATCATTAAAAATCCAATTTTTAAATCCTAATAAAGGAGTTAAAAAAGATGTAATGGATAAAGCATTTTCAAATGCTATAGAAATCATGAAAAACAAATATCTTTTGTTAATTTCTAATCAAACAAGAGAAATGAATTCAGTTGATGAGTTACAAAAAATTTTAAATATTGAAAATATTTATAGAATAGAAATGTTTGATAATTCTAATATTTTTAATGAAGATAAAGTAGGTGCAATGGTAGTTTATGAAAATGGAGTAAAAAATAAAAATGAATATCGAAAATTCATTATAAAAAATAAAAATGCAAATTCAGATTTTGAATATATGAAAGAAGTTGTGTATAGAAGATACAAAAAAGCATTAGAAACTGATGGTATGATTCCAGATTTATTAATTGTTGATGGAGGAAAAATTCAAGTTAATGCTGCTTTAACATCATTAAAATCACTTGAATTGGACTCTGTTATTCCAGTAATAGGATTAGCAAAAGATGATAAACATAAAACAGATAGAATTATTAAATCAGATTTAACAGAAATTAAATTAGATAAAAAATCAGATCTTTACTTTTTTTTATTAAATATTCAAGATGAGGTTCATAGATTTGCAATTACTTTTCACAGAAATAAAAGATCAAAATCTTTGTTTCAAAATTCTTTGTATCAAATAAAAAATTTAGGTAAAAAAAGAATTCAAAAATTATTAGAAAAATATGAAACTTTAGAAAAAATAAAAGAAGCTAGTGTTGAAGAATTAAGTCAAATTGTTCCACACAATGTTGCAGTTGAAATAAAAAAATTAAATTAAAAAAGCACCATAAATAATTGGTGCTTTTATTTATTAAGGACAGATAGTGTCAATTATGTAATGATAAATGATTTTAATCTAAATCAAATTTTTTCAAGAACCATTGCAGTATATGGAGAACCTAATAATCTTTCTTCTTCATATCTAACACCAAGTTTTGTAGCTAATTCTTCTAAACTTATGTCATCATCAAAACCAATAATTTGTTTTGCAAGTTTTAATGCATCTATTTCTGAAATTTGAAGGTTATAACCGTATTCTTTATAAATTTTTTCTAAAAGTGGAAAAGCGAAATTATCTCCATTATAAGTAAATAAAATAGCATCTTGGAAAATGTATGTCATATTTTCTAAAGCTGACATCTTGTCAATTCCTTCACTTTCAATTTTTTTATTAGTTATACGATATTTTCTTATAATGTTTCCTGGAATTTTTTTATCTGTAGCAATGAAAAAATTGTGCTTAGAAACCATTTCATTATTAATGTAAGTTCTAGCAGCAAAATACAGAATTTCAGAATCCAGTCCTTCTTCAGTTGTTTTTATATCGAAAATTACTATCTTTCGATCCTTAAATAAATCTTTTAACATTTCCGCCTCCGGAAAAAGAAAATATACTACTTTTACATTTTACAATATAAATCTTAAAATTTAGTAAAATTTGATATTATACTCTTATTTTTTAAAAAATATAATTAAAATATCAATATCTAAGTAAAAAAAAGCTTATTGTTTTAAAATTAATTGTTTTTAAAAAATGGATAAATTATATGAAAAAAATATTAGTTATTTCTGACACTCATGGTGACACTTCTTTTTTTAAAAAAATAATAAAAAAAGAAAATCCTGACATAAAAATTCATGCTGGAGATTTTTGTGTTGATGAAAACTTGATTAAAAATAATTTTGATTATTATGTTGCAGGAAATAATGATTTTATTGGACCAAGAATAGTAGATTTTAAAATTGATGAATTTAATTGTAGATTAATGCATGGAGATCAATTTGGTTACTCTTCACCTGGTTATGCTAAAAGAGAAGATTATTTAGTTGAGTATGCAATAGAAAATAATATTGATATTTTATTTAGTGGACATACTCATATAGAATCTGTTTATTTTAAAAATAATGTTTTAATTATTAATCCAGGATCTTTAATGTATCCAAGAAATGTTAATAAAATGAAATCTTATGCAGTTTTGTATATAGAAAACAAAAAGTTTAAATCAGTAAATTTTGAAGACATAGTTAAATACATTTATTAATTAATTTTTATTTTTCATTTCATAATGATTGCATTGCTATTATCTGAATAATAATTATTTCTTTGAAAAATAATTTGAAAATCATTTTTTAAATAAAAATTTTTTGTTTCATCTTTATCAGATACTTCAATATCAATGGATTGGTAATTTTTTTTTAAATAATTTAAAATTTGTGTACCTATTTTTTGATTTTGGTATTTTTTTAAAACACCAATTTTATAAATTTCTACATCTAGCTGGTTTTCAAAAAATAAACAATATCCTTTAATGATGTTTTCATTTTCAAAAAATAAACAATAAAAATTAATTGGAAAAAAAAGATTTTTTAAATCATTTTTATCAAAATAATTATTTGGAAAAATTTCAATTTCTAATTTTGAAATAATTTCCAAGTCTAAATCGGTTAGTGTATTTTTATTTTTTTTGATAATCATAAACTGCTTTTTTAACATACAAAGGTCTTACAAAATTACTGTGAATAAATTTATTAAAATTAAATTCTCATTTATCAAAAATAGATTTTTTATTTTCTAAGTTATAAAAGTATTTATTGTAATGATTAGATATTTTTTCAATTTCATTTTTTTCAATTAAAAAAGGTTTAACAAAATTGTTTGCAGCCACATAAAATAATTTACTTTTCGCATCAATAAAAACAATTTCATTGTTTTTTGTTATATTTCATTGTAATGAGTTTAAATGAAAAAGATTTGTTTTTGGATATACTTTTTTAAAAGTGTTGCTAAAAATTACTACAGTTTTTTCTGAAGTAAATGATCCTGGACCATTTATTACATATATGTTTTCGATGTTTTCTTTTTTTAAGTTATTTTTTTCAATGATAGTGGAAATAGTAGGATTAAAAATTTTTGTTAAATTTTTATTTTGAATTTGAAAAATAGAATCACAAATTTCATTATTTTTAATAATTGCTATTTCTAAGTAGTCTAAACATCCATCAATTAACAAACTAAATTTTTCATTATTTTCCATATTTATCAATATACTCTTTAAATTCTTTTGGCAAATTTAATTTAATTTTTACTTCTTTTTTTAAAAAAGGATGATTAAATTTTAATTCACTAGCAATTAAATATTGTCCAAAATTTGTTGTTTTATTAATATGTTTTACACCATAAATTGGGTCATTAATAACATTATTTTTTATAAATTCAGCATGCACTCTAATTTGATGAGTTCTTCCTGTTAATAATTCAATTTCAGCTAAAGTAAAATTATTAAATTTTTCTATTTCTTTAAAAATTGTTGTTGCTTCTTTTGCATCTAAATCTTTGCTAACTTCTCTTTTGTTTGAGTTATTGATTCTTTTGATTGGCGTTTGAACTTCTACTATTTTTGTTTTTAAATGACCATATAAAAGTGCAAGATATTTTTTTGTTATTTTTTTATTAATAAACAAATTAACAAATTCTTTATATGATTTTTCATTTTTTGCAACAATAATAAGGCCAGTTGTATTTTTATCTAAACGGTGAACTATTCCCATTCTTAATTCATCACCAAAAGGTTTTATTTTTTTTGTTTCAAATATATATTTAACAATGTTTGCTAATGTTTTATCACTTTCATAATTTGTTGGGTGAACTATAATACCATTTGGTTTATCAACAATAAAAATGTAATCATCTTCATAAACAATTTTTAAATCTTTTTTTCATGGTTTTAATTCAGTATTTTTTTTGTTTGAAATATTGTTATTTTTTTCAAAAGTTATTGTGTCATTTTCTGAAACTTGATAATTTGGTTTAGTTATTATCTTATTATTAACACTTACTAAGCCTTGCTCTATTTTTTGTTTAGCAGAAACTCTAGAAATTTTTTGTTGTAAAGATAAAACAACATCAAGTCTTTTCATTTTATTCATATTTTTATTACATTAATAATTTTATTTAAGGTTAATTTATTTTTTTGGTTTTTGATGATTTTATTATTTTATAAGAATTACTATTTTTTGTTTCATCATGAACATTTTCTTTTAAAAGTTTATTTTTATTTTTTTCTTTCTCTTTTTTATAATCTTTAACTCATAAAATGATAATGTGTAAGCAAATTAACCCAACAGAAACTGTAATAAAAAAATCTGGAAAATTAAAAATAGCAGAATTTTTTATAAAGGTAAATTGAAAATAATCAACTACTGCATTATTTGCATCTTGTAAAATACCATTAATATAAATATCTGGTATAGATCTATCAATAATATTTGACATACCACCAAAAAATAACATTGAAATTCCAACATCTAAAAAATAATGTGAAGAAAAAATGAATGTGATGAATCCGATTATTATTGGTAAAGATTGAATAAAATAAACTAAACTTGGACCAGCATCACTTAGACTACCAAAAGATATCCCAGTATTTTCAGTAATACGTATGTTTAAAAAATTAGGAATAAGAACCCAATATGTTTCTTTTGCATTAAGCATAGTTTCTCTCATCAAAAAACTTGATAAAAGAACTAAAAAACCAATTAAGATAAAAATAATTATTTTAATTAATAAGTGCTTTTTGTCTAAATAAATTTTTTCTAAGTGAGATTTTATTTCATCTTTGTATTTTAAAAAATATTCTTTTATATCTTTTTTTGATAAACCAAACATCTTATTATTTTTCAAATTCCCAGTTTTTTTCTAAAAAAATTATAACATAATTAGTAAGTCATGTTGGTGTAGAGCAACCTGAAGTTATGGCAACATGCTTCTTATTTTTAAACCAATCACTTTTAATCATTTTAGTGTTTCAAATTAAATAGGATTCAATTTTTTTATTTTGGCCAATTTCAACTAATTTTTTTGCATTATTAGATTTAATATCCCCAACTACTAGTAATAAATCAACATCACTTTTCATATTTATTATTGCATCTTGTCTGTCTTTTGCTGCATTACAAATATCATTTTTGAATTCAATTTTTTCTTTATATTTATTTTTTAGAAATTGAACTATTTTTTCAAATTCATAAATTGAAATAGTTGTTTGGTTAGTTACAAAAATTGGTTTAGAACTGTTAATTTTTATTTCATTTAAATTATTATTTTTAACATCTATGAAAATAATGGAATCATCAATTGATAAAGTAGAAATTGTTTCGGGATGATTAGAAACCCCTATATAAATAATTTGGTAATTTTTTTCTAATTTTTCTTTAATTAAATTTTGAGTTTTAGTTACATATATGCAAGTTGTGTCTACAACAAATAATCCTTTTTCTTTTGCATAACTGATTACTTTTTCATTTGTACCATGTGCACTAAAAAAAACAATTGGAGGATTTTTACTGTCTTCTATTTTTATTTGATCAATGATTTCTTTTCTTGAAATTTTTAAATCATCTTTTACTTGGATGCCAAAACATTTTAATTCATTAATTATATTTTTGTTGTGTACTAATCAACCAATTAAATATTTTTTTCTATTTGGGTAAAGTTTAGCTATTTTTTTACATTCTGCATAAGCATCTACAACACCTTTGCAAAAACCCCTAGGTGATATTTTAGTTAATTTCATGTTTAATTTAAATTTTCTTTTAAAGTGAATATTTTAGTTGTTTTTTCTTTTTTGTTGTTCATTAATTTATTGATAGATTCTAAGTATTCATTAAACATGTAAATTTTATTATTATTAAATTTAAAAATTTCAGAAATCAAATTGTTTTCTAATAAAAATTCTGTTATTTTTTTTTCCTCTTCTTTTTGATTATTTATATTTTTAGAATCAGAAAAATTTTCAAAAATAATTGACTTAAGAATAAATAAATTAGTTTTTTTATTTTTCGCAATTTCTAGTCTTTCGATTTTATCTTTGATTTTAGAAATGTCTGAAATAAATGCTCTTGAAACTACAGATGCTTGTTTTAATAAATCAAAAGTGTATCTTGCAAAATCTTTAATTTTTTTTGAATCTTTAATTGTATTAATTAATAATTCTTTGTATTTTCTATAAAAATTTTGTAATGGGTAGCTAAAACACATTGATGGTGCAAAAAGAAGTTTATTTTTTATCAAATATAAATTTATTAGAGTACTTTTAATAGAATTTTTAAATGGAAAATTTTCAATTAGCTTTTCTATTAATATTAAAAAAATTGGGAAAAAATAAAGAGGATTATTTGAAAATTTTCCATTCAATAACAGAATCAAAGCATTAATGTTTTCTTTGGAGAAATTATTGATATTTATTGAATTTAATTTATAAGTTTTTCTGTATATTTCAATAATTGATAGAACATCATTGAAATCCATATTTTCTTTTTCTTTGTTATTTCTTAATTTTGAAATTAAAAAAATGGCTTTAAAACTAGAAATAACAGCTTTTTTTGAAGATGAATTTTCAGAGATATTAAAACAATAATTTTTAATTACATCATTTAATTTTAAATTTATTTTATCCATTTTTGATGCAGAAATTATTTCAATAATTTGTGACAGTTGTCAAGGAACATTATGTGCTTTTAATGAAGAAAAATTTATTCTTACATCTGCTAAATATTTGAATAATTCGCCACACTCTTTGTATAAATCATTAGATGCAATTAGAATGTCTGACATTTCTTTAATTTTTATCATTTTATTATCCTGTAAAAATTTTTTAATTTAAAGTGTTTTTATTATTTGCTTTGATTATTTTTTTGCAAAAAATTTCAATATTTTAAGTTTTAAAAAACTTATTTTTTGATTAAAAATTTAGATTTTTTAGTCAATAATATTTAAATTTTACAATTTTTTAAATTAAAAAATTAAATATTTAAAATATGCTATAATATTTAAGTGTTTTTAAAATGGATACATAGCTCAGCGGTAGAGCAACCGGCTGTTAACCGGTTGGTCGTAGGTTCGATCCCTACTGTATCCGCCATGGCCTGTTGGTGAAGTGACTTAACACACACGCCTTTCACGCGTGCATTCACGGGTTTGAATCCCGTACAGGTCACCATTTATTATTAAAGAGGGTAAACCCTCATCCACGGAGTGTTAGCTCAGCTGGGAGAGCATATGCCTTACAAGCATAGGGTCGGGGGTTCGATCCCCTCACACTCCACCATGCCGACTTAGCTCAATAGGCAGAGCAACTGACTTGTAATCAGTAGGTTGTAGGTTCAATTCCTATAGTCGGCACCATTTAAATTATTTACTTTTTGCTTTGTTAGCTCAGTTGGTAGAGCAAGTGACTCTTAATCACTGGGTCGGGGGTTCGAGCCCCTCACAAAGCACCACGCACTTATGGCGGAATGGCAGACGCGTCAGACTTAGGATCTGATTCTAACGAGTGTGGGTTCAAGTCCCTCTAAGTGCACCATTAAAAAATAATATAATCAAATCTTGTTTTTTCAAAAAACAAGATTTTTTCTTTTCACATTTCATAAATAAGATGAAAAATATTGCATGTTTTTTTAAAACTTTAAAGTTATTATAAACTGATTGTTTATAATTAATTTATTAGTATTTTAAATTATGAAAAAAATTTTTAATTATAGTGAATCTTTAAATGTTTTTGATTTATGAAGAAAAACTCAAATTAAAGTTGAGTTTATTCATAAACAGATACTTAGTGAAAAAAAATCAGAAGCACAAGAGCTTTTAGATAAATATAAGTTAATTTTTTCAAAAGTTAATAAAGATAATACAAATAAATGAACTTTTGAAAGAAATATTTTTGTTGCCTTAATTAAATATTTGATGGATTCAAACAATTTTTTTGATAAAAGGTTAACTGAAAATCAAATTGATGAATTACTACTACTTGCATATATTTATGAATGAATAGTTTTAGATAAACCTAAAGATATTTCTTTGCTGGGAAACAGATCTGAAGTTTTAAAAAAATTTAAAAAAGTTTCCAATGAATCAAAAAGTTGATTTAGAACTATTTTTGATGACATTGATATTTACAGTTTAGAGGATTGACCAAAAATTATTAAAAGAATAGATTCAGCTGCAGACTTTTGCTTTTGTGAAATATTATCTTTCATAATTAAAGATAATGTAATTTACCAAAAAATATTAGATGAAACATATAAAGAAAAAGATTTTGACAACAAAGAAGAATGTTTAAAAAACTGAAATAAATCTTTTTTAATCAAAGAAAATAATTTAAATTATGTTTATAGTATTCAAGATAGTGATATGAATCTTATTTATGTAAGTATAGAAACAGATAATGATAAAGTAGCTTTTGTTAAATTTAAATTATTTAAAACTTATTCAAAAGAAAATAATAATTTAGTTCCTACAGGTGTTTCTAAAGAAATATCTAGAATTGATTTTATTAATAAAAATTATATGAATTTATTTCCTGAAATTGTTTCTAATTCTTTAAAAATAGCAAATCGTGCAATTAAAAATATCTTTTTATTAGATTTGCAGCTAAAAAATGATGAACAATACAATTTGGAAAAATTTAAAAGTAAAAAAGTTGTCAATATTATAAAAAAACAATCGAAAAATGAATCATCAGTTCCTGGAATGACTGGAGAAAAAAGATCAAATATTTTAAATAAGTCATTAGGTGTATAAAAAGTGCATAAACTTTTTCTTTTATACAAAGGATTTTAAGATTTTTTTACATATTTTATATTGTGGATATATTTTTTCTAATAAATTCCAAAATTCTTTAGAATGATTTGGATGAATTAAATGGCATAACTCATGAAAAATTACATATAAAATAATTTCTGGTTCAAAAACTACAAGTTTAAAGCAAAAATAAATTTCTTTACTATTAAATTTTGTATATCCTCAAGCTTTTTTTGTATCTCTAACACCTCATTTATTAACTTTTATATTTAATTCATTAGCTTTTTTAATAGCCAAAGGAATAACTATTTCTTTGGTTTTTTTT
>CAMWUV010000010.1 GCA_947177535.1 uncultured Mycoplasma sp. | reverse complement strand
TATGGATATTAAATGTGGTAGTATAGTGTTGCACTTCAAATTTCACTCAAGGAAATAGCATTATTTTTTTCTGCTATTTTTCTTTTTTTCACTTTTTTTATCCTTTGATGATAATTCATTTACTATTTCTTCGTATTTAATTTTTTTTGCTTTATGTATTTCATCTTTGTCAGGTTTTTCTTTTAATTTATTATTTCCAGTATCTTTTTTACTTCTGTTAAAAACCAGATCTGCTAAATTTGTATATGATGCAAATTCAGAGACAGCTTCTATTGAAGGCATTATATATTCAGATTTATAAATTAAGTCTTCTACTAAATAATCTATTTTTTTAGCAGCAATAGAAATTCTTCTATAAGCAAAAATTTTATAAATACAAGCAATGATTGCAATTCCTATTAAAACAGCAATTAGCACAATAAGATATGTAGGAAATTGAATTTCAGTAGATGATGTTTGAATTTCAGTAGATGATGTATTATTTGATGCATCGTGAGTTTCTGATGCATCATCTTTAAATGTTATTAAAAAATTTAGTGTAGATAATATTTTGTTCATATTTAAAAATAATATAGATTTTAATAAATTAATAATATCATTTAATAAGACTATTAATTATTTTTAATTTAGTAAAAAACAAAATGAATATCAAAGATTTAAAATCAAATATCACTGAAGTTAAAACAAAATCATGAATAAAATCAGTATCAATTATTGTTTTTATTATTATTTTTTTTATTTTTTGATTACTTTTTTGTGATCCTAATTTATTAAAATTAAACTGATTTTCTCAACCTAATCAAAGTGCTAATGGAATTGAAAAATCAGGTTGAATTAATCTTAATGTTGTTTGAATTTTATTAGGATTAATTGGATTAACTATTCTTTATTTTATTTTTATGAAATTTATTTTTAGAAAAGCTAATTATGATTTAATCCCTTTTCTTTTAATGCCAATTACATTTGGAATATTTTTATTGATTTCAGGATTTATTCCTTTTAATGATGATAATAGAGGATGAATAATTTTTGCAAGATTAGTTTGTGTAACTGTAAGTTCTTTTTTAATTTTCTTTTTTTCTATAAAAATAATAAATTTAATTTTATTGAAATCAAAAGATGCTAGTTTTATTTATGAAGATATTAAAAAAGAGTATGAAGAAATCAACAAAATAAAAGCTGAAGATAAAATCTTTAATGGTAAAAGAAAAAAAGAAAAAGATTATGTAGAAATATAAAATAATAAGGAATTTATATTTATATGTTAATAGATAATTGTACTTTATATTTAAAAGCAGGAAATGGTGGTAATGGAATAATATCATGAAGAAAAGAAGCTCATTATCCTGAAGGTGGTCCATGAGGTGGTGATGGTGGTAAAGGCGGAGACATTTATATCATTGGTGACCACAATTTAAATTCTCTAATTGATTTAAGATATAAAAAAAGTATTGTTGCAGAAAATGGTGAAAATGGAAAAACTAAATTAGCAACTGGTAAAAATGGTAAAGATGTTTTTATAAAAGTACCTGTAGGAACAACAATAACAAACACTATTACAAATGAAGTGATTGTTGATATTTTAACTACTGGTCAAAAATATTTAATTTGCAAAGGAGGTATTGGAGGCCATGGTAACGCATATTTTAAATCAAGTAAAAACAGAATTCCTAATCTTTGTGAAAATGGAGATATTGGAGAAAGTATAGAAGTTAAGTTTGAATTAAAATATATTGCTGATGTGGGTTTATTGGGTTTACCAAATGCTGGTAAAAGTACTTTAGTTAATGCCGTTTCTAATACAAATCTTAAAACAGCAAATTATATGTTTACAACTTTAAATCCTTCACTTGGAGTTGTTAATTATGATAATGAAAAATTAATTTTTGCTGATATTCCTGGAATTATAGAAAATGCTAGCAACGGTTCAGGGCTTGGGTTAGATTTTTTAAAACATATTGAAAGATGTCATTTTTTAATTCACTTGATATCAGTTTCAAGTGTTGATACAGAAAATCCATTTAAAGACTATTTAACAATTATTGATGAACTAAAAAAATACAATAAAGAAATTTTAAAGAAAAAAATTTTTATTGTTTTGAATAAAATTGATGAAAAAAATTCAAATAAAAATATAAATTTATTTATGAAGAATTTTAAAAAAAATAGTAATAAAAAAGTTTATCAAATTAGTGGCTTTTTTAAAGAAAATCTAAATATTTTATTAAATGATATTTTTAAAGATTATAAAAAACACAAAGAAATTTGAGAGAAAGAAATTATAAATAAAATTAATTCATATTCATTGGTTAAGATTGAAAAAGAAAAAAATGATATTGTTACTTATGAAAAAGGAAGTGATGATATTTGAAATGTGAGTTCTAAAAGAATTGAATATTGATTGAATCGAATTCCATTTACAACTGATGAAAATGTTGTAAGATTTATGCAAAAAATTAAAATGGATGAAATTGAACAAACTTTAAAAAATAAGGGTGCAAAAAAAGGAGATTATTTCAAAATAAAAGATCAAAGTTTTGAAATAAATTAATTATCATGAAAAAAGATTATATAAAAATTATAAATACCATAACTAACTGAATTAATGAAATTTTATTTGAATCAAAAACTAAAGGTTTTGTTTTTGGTGTTTCTGGAGGGATTGATTCTGCTTTGATTTGTGCAATAGCAAGTAAATTTTTTAAAAATAGAAGTTTAGCACTTAGATTAGATATATATAACTCAACTAAAGATATAGAAGATGCCAATTTGGTAATAAATCATTTTAAAGTTAATTCAATTAATAAAAATTTAGAACAAAGTTTTAATTCAATTATGAATAATTTACCTGAAGATAAATTGGCTAAAATGAATTTAAAATCAAGATTAAGAATGGTTGTTTTATATTATTATGCCCAAGTTTATAACTATCTTGTTTGCGGTACTAGCAATGCTGATGAAATTTATACAGGATATTTTACTAAGTTTGGTGATTCTGGATCAGACTTTATTCCTCTTGCGAATTTAACAAAAAATGATGTTAGAGAATGTGCAAAACTTCTAAATGTTCCAAATCATATTATTTATAAAGATCCAAGTGCAGGTCTTTTTGATAATCAAAAAGATGAAGATGATTTAAAAGTTACTTACAAAGCAATAGATTATTTTTTAGAAAAAAAAGAAATTTCTGCAGCTGATTTTGAAAGAATTGAATATTTACATAGTATTTCAGAACATAAAAGAAATTTACCAAAATCTATTTTAAAATTAGGCGAAATTTTAAAATAGATTTTTTTTATTTTTTGATTATTAAATTAAATTCATAAATAAACTATTTAAATATTATAATATTGTTAAATTCACTGAGTAGGTAGGTACTATTATATGTTTTGACAAAAAAAGGATAAAAAAGCTAAATTACAAGAAGAATACAATAAAAAATATCAAAAGAACTATGCTACAAATGAAACAACTTTAATTAATTTAGATGATCTTAAAAAAGATAGTGAATCTACTTTGACTTATAATAGATTTTCAAAACTTAGTTACAATGAATTGTTATATAAATTAGAAAATGAAAACCTAAACGAAAAAGAAAAAGAGATCATTTCAGTTATTTTAAATGAAAGAAAAAATAAAAAATAATAATTTATTAGTTTTGAATATAAACACATATTCAAATTACTCACTATTAAGTTCAGCTTTATCAATTGATAAAATTATAGATTTTGCTATTTCACAAGGTAAAAATTATGTTTGTTTAACAGACATAAATCTTTATGGTGCAATGGAATTTTATTTAAAATGTAAAAAAAATAATTTAATTCCAGTAATTGGTTTATCTGTTTCTATATTTTTTGATCCAGAAAATAAGGAAAATAAAAAATATGATTTTGTTTTATATGCTAAAAATAAAAAAGGATATTTAAACTTGGTTAAAATATCTTCTTTTTTATCTACTAATACAGAATTTGAATGGGAAAAATATTTAGATAATTTATTTATTGTAGATAAATTAGATAATTTTGACTTTAAAACAATTTCTAAAGTTTATTCAATTGATAAAAATAAACCTAATGCAATAGCTTTTAATGAGTCTAGATATCACACACATAATGATAAAAAAATTTATAATGCTCTAGTTGCAATTAGAGACAATAAAATAGTTTCTGTTAATGAATTAGAAGAAGGAAATGACTTGCACCTTTTTAATAATAATGAGTCATTAGATGCATTTAATCATGTTCAAATTGAAAACTTAAATAGAGAAATTAAAGAAATAGATTTAATAATAGAATTTGAAAAAAATAACATCATAGAATACCCAAGAGACAATAAAATATCTTCAAAGATGTTACTCCATCAATTTTGTTTAAATGGTCTTGATCAAAGAATTTTTAATAAAGAAATAGACTCTAATAAAAAAGATGAATATATTCAAAGAGCAGAATATGAATTAGAAATAATTAATCAAATGGGTTTTAATGATTATTTTTTAGTTATTCAAGACTTTATTAAGCATGCAAAAAATAATCATATTTTAGTTGGCCCAGGAAGAGGATCAGCTGCTGGAAGTTTAGTAGCTTATTTGCTTGGGATTACAGATATTGACTCAATTAAATATAATTTATTGTTTGAAAGATTTTTAAACCCTGGAAGAATCACAATGCCAGATATTGATATTGATATTATGGATATTAGAAGGGACGAAGTTGTAAATTATATTTTTGAAAAATATGGTCATAATCATGTTGCACATATTATTACTTTTCAAAGAATTAAAGCCAAAATGGCTTTAAGAGATGTTGGTAGAATTTTAAATATAGATTTAAAAGAAATAAATTTAATTTGTAAAAACTTAGGTAGTGATTATGATGATAATTTATCTGCAGCAATAACAACAAAAAAAGTAAAAGATTCTTACTTAGTTTATAAAGATTTATATGATATTGCAATAGGAATTATTGGTTGTCCTAGACAAACAGGAATTCATGCAGCTGGAATAGTTTTATCAAAAAAACCATTAATAGATATTATTCCTATCCAAACTAGTGTTAATGGAGAAATTACAACTCAATTTTCAATGGATTATTTAGAGGATTTAGGACTAATAAAAATGGATTTATTGGGACTTACAAATTTATCAACTATTAGTCATGTTTGTACATTAATAAAAATTAATCATGGAATTGAAATTGATTTAAATCATATTAATTTGAATGATCAAAAAGTATTTGCAGATGCTCAAAAAGGATATACATTGGGAATTTTTCAACTTGAGTCAAGAGGAATGACTTCAGTTGTAAAAAAAATAAAACCAACTTGCATTGAAGACATTTCAATTTGTTCAGCTTTATACCGTCCTGGTCCAATGCAAAATATCAAATCATTTGTTGCTAGAAGAAATAATGAAGAAAAAATTGAGTATATTGATTTAAAAAATAAAGATATTTTAGAACCAACTTATGGAATCATTGTTTACCAAGAACAAGTAATTAATTTAGTTAGAAAAATTGCAAATTTTTCACTTGCTGAAGCTGATATGTTTAGAAGAATAATTTCAAAGAAAAAAGAAAAAGAACTAGACAAATTCAAAAATCTTTTTTTTGAAAAAGCTTTGCAAAATGGATACACAGAAAAAGAGCTAGAAAAAATATATAATTTTATTTATACTTTTGCAGATTATGGATTTAATCATTCTCATTCAGTTGCTTATTCATTAATAAGTTATTGATTACTATATTTAAAACACTATTATCCATTAGAATTCATGATTATTTTAATGACCTTTTGTGAGAGTGACAAAACAAAAATTGAAGCTTATATTGAAGAATGTTTTAGGTTAAAAATAAATGTTAAAAAACCTGATATTAATATTTCAAATAGAAGTTTTGGATTATATAAAAAAAATACAATTTTATTTGGATTAAATTCAATTAAAGGAATTGGTGCAGAAACTTCAAAAAAAATTATTGAAATAAGAAACAAGTTAAAAAATAAAAAATTTAATGATTTTTGTGATGCTATTAAAAATTTGAGTTCAAACAAAATAGGACAATCAAATTTAGAAACTTTAATTTATGCTGGAACTTTTGACTCATTTAATTTAAGTAAAAAATATATGTTAGCAAATCTTGCTGATATTATTGAAACTTCACAAAATTTAAAAGAAGATGGATCTTTTATTTTTGAACCAAGATTAAAAGATGTAGACAAAGAAACAAATGAAGAAATTGAATTTTTTAAAAATAAAGAAATAGATTTATTAGGTATAAATTTTTACAACATAAAAGAAAATGAAATTGATTTTGCAGAAATTTCTAATAAATATTCAGGTTATAATATTAAATCTGTTACTGATGTATCAAACAATGGTTTTTTTGATAGTATAGTTGTATTTAATTCAATTAAAATAACTAAATCAAAAAAAGGAAAAGATATGGTTGTTGTTAATTTGGTTGATATTTATAATAATAAAGCTAGATTAATGGGGTTTAATCAAACTTTATTAAAAAATTTAGAAACACTAGATACAACAAAAAAATATTTAGTTTTATTTAAAACATCAGATTATGGTCCAACTATTATTAAAATTAAAGAACAATTAGATTAAAAAGGAGCACCCACTTATGAAAAAGGCCATTATTATTGATGGAAATTCATTAATGTTTAGAGCATATTATGGAACAATTAATCAATTAGATTTTTTTCTAAAAAATAATATTGAACCAACAAATGCAATTAAAACAATGATGTTAATAATTTTTAGGTTATTAACTGAAAATAAATATGATTATTCAGTTATAGCTTTTGATCATAAAGACAAAAATTTTAGAAAAAAAGAATTTGGTTTTTATAAATTTAATAGAAAAAAAACACCAGATACTTTAGTTTCTCAAATTGAACCTATTAAAGAAATAATGAGTTTGTTTGGGATTAATGTTTTTTGTATTTCTGGAATAGAAGCTGATGATGTTGTTGGTAGTTCTGTTAATCTATTAACTGCTAGTGATATTTTTTGTGAAGTATATTCTTCTGATAATGATTTATTGCAATTAGTTTCTGAAAAATGTAATGTAATTCAACTAAAAAAAGGATTGGATGAAACAATTTGTTATACAGCAGAAAATTTTAGTAATTTATTTTATGGACTTAATCCAAATCAAGTTCCTGATTTTAAAGGAATTAATGGTGATAATTCAGATAATTTACCTGGTATTAAAGGAATTGGACCTAAAACAGCTTCAGAATTATTGTTAAAATTTAAAAATCTTGAATCAATTTATGAAAACATAGATTTTATTGAATCTAAAAGTATTAAATCTAAAATTTTATCAGACAAAGAAAATGCATTTTTATCAAAAAAGTTAGCAACAATATTAACTGATTTTTTTAATGATAAATCAACTGATGATTTTAAAAGTAAAGAAATAAATGTAAATGAATTAAAAAAAATTGTTGAAAAATATCGATTTAGTGGTTTTAAAAAATATTTAGGAGATTAATATGCCAGAACTTCCAGAAGTACAAAGTGTAATAGATTCTTTAAAAGAACAAGGCTGTTTAAATAAAACAATTACAAGCATAGATTCTATTATGCCTAAATTATTTAAAAATTGCAGTTATCAGGATTTTAGTAATCATTTAATAAATGAAAAAATTAAAGATATTTCCAGAAAAGGTAAATATTTAATTTTTCATTTAACAAATGATAAAGTTTTTGTTGTTCATTTAAGAATGGAAGGAAAAATGTTTTTTGAAAATAGTAAAGATACTTATGATAAAAAACATGTTTTGGTAAGAATAGGCATGGATGATAAAGAGATTAGATATCATGATACTAGAAGATTTGGAACATTTACTATTTATAATGAAAATAATTATTTAAACTCAAAAGAAATTTCTAAATTAGGTTTAGATCCATTAGAAAGTGAATTTGATTGAAAATATGTTAAAAATAACATTCAAAAATCAAATAGAGCGATTAAAACTGCTTTATTAGACCAAGAAAATCTTTCGGGAATTGGAAATATTTATGCAGATGAAATCTTATTTGCTTGCAAAATTCATCCTGAAACAATTTCTAATAAATTAGATGATAGTGATTTTAAAAATATTGCAAAGTATGCAAGATTAATTTTATTAAAAGCTGTTGAAAATAAAGGTACTACAATTTCAACATATTTTTATAAAAAAGAGCAAAAAGGAGAATTTCAAAAATTTTTAAAAGTTCACACTAAAAAAGATTTTGATTGTATTAATTGTAAATCAAAGATAATTAAAATAAAAGTAAATGGTAGAGGAACTTATTTATGCCCAAAGTGTCAGAAAGTAAAATAAGTAATAGTTCTAATCTTATTTGCATCACAGGATTTATGGGCAGTGGTAAAACTGCTTTTACTAAATTTTTAGGTGAATTAGGTTTTGAAATTTTTATTACTGATGAATTTGTTCATAATTTTTATAAAAAAAATGAAAAAGGTTATGAATTGATAAAAAAATATTTTGGTAGTGAATTTGTAAATGATGATGAGGTTGATAGAAAAAAATTAAAAGATTTAATTTTAAAAGACAATACTCAAAAAAGTCTTTTAGAAAAAGTTATGAATAAAATTATTTATGATGAAATTGATATTTTAAAAAGAAAAAAGGGATTAGTTTTTGTAGAACTTGGGATATATTTATTTTTTGAAAATCATTTTGAAAATCTGTTTAATAAGGTTGTAGTTATAAAATCTGACAATAAAAAATATAAAAAAAATTATTTTAAAAAATTTTCACATATTGAAAAGTTTTCAACAAAAACTGTTGGAAATTCAAAAAACACTGAAAATTCCACTACTTTTTATGCTGATTTTATTGTTGAAAATGATGGAAATTTAAGTGATTTAAAAGATAAGGCAAAAGAATTAATAAAGTTTTTAAATCTATAAAGTAAACTCTTTTATGTTGAAAATCTTTTATTAGTTTTTTGTAATTTTAATTACAAAAATATTTAAAAGAGTTATTTAGATTTGTTCTTATATTTATGTATTAAAAAGACATGGATAGACATTTTTAATAAATTGTTAAATTTTTATAAATTAATAATTTAGAGGAGTCTATATTATGTCTTTTTCTATTGATTTTGAGTACAAATATATTTATAAATCTGACTTTCATCCAAATGTTTTTTTGTTGTCAAAACTTTATATAACTTTTCTTTCTAAAGATGCTTTTCATTTATATGTATATATGTGTGAAGAATTAAAAAATTATAGTAATGTGAAGTTTTTTAAAAATAAAATTAGAGATTTTTTAGAAATATTAAATATTAATGAAAATAGATTTGAAGAAATAAGACAAAATTTAGAAGCTTTTAAATTATTAAAAACTTATTTAACAGAAGATAATAAAGTTTATTTTGAACTGTTTGAACCTTTGTCTTCAAAGGAATTTTTAGAAAATAAAATGTATCGAAAAAATTTAGAAAATAAGCTTAAAAAATATCAAGTTGACAAATTAGTAACTCAGTATAGTGAAATTGAATATTTTAATGGAAAAGATATTTCAATTAATGATGATAGATATTTTGATAAAAAAGAATTTTTAAAAGAAAATTCATTTAATTTTGAAAAGCTTTATTCTAATATTTCTGCCACTACAAAAATTCATGTTGCAATTAGTGAAAAAGTAAAAAATGAAATTGAATATTATTTTAAAAATCACAATCTTTCTTTTTCAGAAATTGAAAAATGTATTTATGCATCAGTTATAAAAAATAAAAATGATTTTGAAATTAGTTTAAATTTAATTCAAATAGAACTAGAAAAATTAATTAATCAAAATCCAATAAATTTAAAAGAAGTTGTTAAAGTAAATCATAATAATAAATTATTTATTGAAAAATTTTCTATTAGCGATTTAAATATTATTTTTAAAAATTATAAAAATTTAAAACCTGAACAATTTTTAACTTCTTTAACAATGGAAGAATTAACCGAAAATGAAATAGAAATTATTAATGTATTGAGAAATAAATATATGATTGCAGATGCAATGATTAATATAATGATTGACTTTTCAATAAGAAAAACCCATAGTGAATTAAATTCTAAATATCTATACAAAATGGCTAGATCTTTTAATGTTAAAAATATTGATTCCTGTCTCTGATACACAGAGCGGAGCCCACGAGA
>CAMWUV010000009.1 GCA_947177535.1 uncultured Mycoplasma sp. | reverse complement strand
TACTTCTTAGAAAACTATTTATAAAGGTGAATTTACTGTTTATTTTGGAATTATTTTTCTTTTTTATATATTGAATGTTGCAATTATTTTAGTTTTATTTATTAGTGGACTTTTAAATAATTTTAATGTTTTTGGTGAAACAATTGATGTCTCTCAAGTAATAGCATTTGCAAATTATTTAATTTATGCAGTTTTTTGTGCTTTTGGTGTATCTAATGCACTGGTTTCAATTAATAGAACAAAACCTTGTATTGAAAGAATTGATGAAATTTTAAAAAAGAATAGTGAAAAAATTGAAGGTGAGGACTTTAAAGAACCTTTTATTCCTTCGATTGAATTTAAAGATGTAAGCTATTCTTATGGAGCTTCAGATGACAACAAACCAATTATTGATAAAATTTCTTTTAAAATAAATCCTGGTGAAATTGTTGGAATTATTGGTCCAACTGGTAGTGGAAAATCTACTATTGTTTTATTAGCGTCAAATTTGGTTGAACCAGAAAAAGGAAAAATTATTTTTAGTAACCAAACCAGCAAAGAAGTTAGTCCAATTAATATTAGGAAGCAAATAAGTGTAGCTTTCCAAGAAAAATTTATTTTTTCAGGAACTATTAAGTCAAATATTTTAATTGGAAACAAAGATGCAACAGATAAAAAAATAAAGTGAGCTGCAAATTTAGCATGTGCAAATGAATTTATTGAAAAAAGTGAAAATAAATATGATTCATATGTATTACAAAATGGAAATAATTTTTCTGGAGGTCAAAAACAAAGATTATCAATTGCAAGAACTTTTATAAAAGAAGCAGGTATTTATATCTTAGATGACAGTTTAAGTGCACTTGATAATTTAACAAGAGACAAGGTTTTAAAAAATATTAAAGAAAATTTTAAAGGTAAAACATTTATTATTGTTTCACAGCAGGTAAAAACAATTAAAGACGCAGATAAAATTATTGTTCTTGATAAGGGGAAAATTATAGATATTGGAACTCATACTCAATTAATAAAAAAATGTAGTTTGTACAATAAAATTTATGATTCACAAAAAACTATTGGAGAGTAAAATGAAAAACAAAAATAAAATTAATTATTTTAGTATTTTTAAAAGATTAATTTTAATGCTTCAAAAAAATAAAAAAGCATTTTATGGAGCAATTTTTTTGTCTTTGTTAAAAACTACTTTTTCAGTTGCAACTTCTATTGGTTTAGGAGTAGTAATTCAAAATGGTTTTTTGGGAAAAAATGGACAACCAGATTTTGAATACTTAGCAATTGGATCTCTTTTGATTTTTTTAGGTTATACATTTTATTTTGTAGCTTATCTTATTAGTCAAAAAATAATTTTAAAAATAACTTATAATGTTGGTTATAGTATTAGGCAATTATTTTTTGATAAGATTAGAAAAATGCCTTTTAAAATTGTTGAACAAGCTGCTAGAGGTGATTTAATTAGTAAAGGAACAACTGATACAAATGCTTTAGCTATTAATTTGTCAGTTTGTATTGGTGATATTTTTACTGCGCCTTTAGTAGTTATTGGTGTCTTAATTGGATTATTAATTATTTCACCATTGCTAACTTTAATTACTTTAATTTTTTATGTTGTTTTAATTTCAGTCTCTTTAACAGTGTCATTAAAAGCAACTCCAAAATATATGAAAATGCAAGAAGAAGTTGGTAGATTAAATGGTGTAGTTGAAGAGTATGTAACTGGTAGAAAAGCAGTTAAATCATTTGGATATGAAGAAAATGCAATGCAATTGTTTTCAGCAGTAAATAAATCTCAAGCAAATGAATCTAGAATTGCTGAAACTAGACTTAATTTAATTTGACCTTGAAATGATTTTCTTGAAACAATAATGTATGCTTTTTTATATTTTATTGGTATTGTTTTTTTAACTTTAGGAGAAGAAAAAATTAACACTTGAAGTATTTTTTTTCCAGATTTTGAAATAGGGTTATTAACATCTTTTATTTTATTAGCAAGAATTGCGACTGGTGAAACTAGTAATTCATTAAGATTAATGGGAACTTTACAAAAAACAGCAGTAGCTTCTAATAGAATTTTTGAAGTTTTAGATGAAAAAGAATCAACTGATGAAGGAAAAATTGAAACTAATTTTAAGGGTGAAATTGAATTTAAAAATGTTTGTTTTTCTTATTCAAAAGAAAAACCAATTTTAAAAAATGTTAGTTTCAAAATTAAACCCAATGAAACAATAGCGATTGTTGGTCCAACTGGTAGTGGTAAAACAACTATGACTTCTTTATTATCAAGATTTTATGAAATTGATTCTGGAGAAATTTTAATTGATGGTATTAATATCAAAAATATTAAACAAGATTGTTTATTCAAAAATATTTCAATTGTTTTACAAGATCCTTTTTTGTTTTCTGAAAGTGTAGAAAGAAATATTTGATATGGAAATACACATGCTTCACTTAAAAAAGTAATTGAAGTGTCTAAAAAAGCAAATGTTGATTATTTTATAAAAAAATTACCTTTTGGTTATAAAACAATTATGTCAGAAAAAATGAGTGATTTATCATTAGGTCAAATTCAACTAGTTTCAATTGCAAGAGCTTTCATGTCAGAAGCAAAAATATTAATTTTAGATGAAGCAACTTCATCAGTTGACACTAAAACTGAAATTGACATTCAAAATGCTTTGATGAAAATAACTAATAATAAAACAGTAATAGTGATTGCACACCGTTTATCTACTATTGTTAAAGCAGATAAAATTATTGTTTTAAAAGATGGAGAAATTCAAGAAATTGGATCACACAAGCAGTTATTAAAAAATAAAGGCTTTTATTATAGTTTATATAAAGCTAATACTGTTATGGAAGATCATGAATAAAAAAGATTCTATCTATTTAGAATCTTTTTTTATTTTAAAATTTATTTATTAAAACATAGGAAATAAAATGATTATTAATTGTATACAAATAGCAGAGAATATTATTGAAAAATTTAAAAAAGATTTACAAATTATCAAAAATAAACATCCAAACTTTATTCCACATATGGTAATTATAAAAATAAATAATGATAAAGCTAGTGAAAAGTATGTGGGAATAAAGGCTAAAAAATGTGAAGAACTTGGTATCAAAGTAACAGTTATTGGAAATGAAATTAGTTCACAAGATGAATTAATCAAAAAAATAAAAGAACTTAATCAAGATAAATCAGTTAATGGATATATCATTCAATTACCACTTCCAAAAGAATTTGATAAAAACAAAATTTTTGAAAATATAGATGTTTATAAAGATATAGATGGTTTATCAAGCCTAGCAGTTTCAAGAAACATTATGAATTCTTCTGATTTTTATCCAAAAGCTTGTACAGCAAATGGGATAATTGAAATCATAAAACAATCAAATTATCAGATTGAAAGTAAAAATGTAGTTATTATCAATCGAAGTATGATTGTGGGAAAACCATTAATTGGATTATTATTGAATGAGAATGCCACTATAACAGTTTGTCATTCAAAAACTAAAAATTTAAAAAAAATAACATTAAATGCTGATATTATCATTTGTGCAGTAGGAATTCCTAATTTTATAACAAAGGATATGGTTAATAAAAATGCTTTTATAATTGATGCAGGCATTAGTGTTATTGATAAAAAGATAATTGGTGATGTAAATTTTAATGAAGTGGCTAATTATGTAAAATTTATAACACCTGTTCCAAATGGAGTTGGTAAATTAACTGTAGCAATGATTTTTAAAAATTTAATGGATTTAATAAAAGAGCAATTAAATGAAAGAATATAAAAAGTTATTAAAATTAGTTTTAAAAAACGGAACTTTACAAGAAAACAGAACTAAAACTAAAGCTATCACATATTTTGGAACACAGTCAAAATATGATTTGACTAAAGGATTCCCACTTTTAACAACTAAAAAAATGGCTTATAAAGCAATTTTTCATGAACTTATTTGATTTTTAAAAGGTGAAACTAATATTAAATATTTAGTTGATAATAATGTAAAAATTTGAAATGAATGACCATATGAAAATTTTAAAAAATCAGTAGATTTTAAAAATGAAACTATAGATGAATTTATTTTAAAAATAAAACAAGATATAAATTTTGCTAAAAAATATGGTGAATTAGGACCAGTATATGGTAAGCAATGAAGAAATTTTAATGGTGTTGATCAAATTGAAAATTTAATCAGTGAAATTAAAAATAATAAGTATTCAAGACGCTTAATTGTTAGTGCATGAAATCCTGAAGAAATCAAAAATATGTTATTACCACCTTGTCATTCACTATTTCAATTTTATATTAATTCTAAAAATGAATTATTTTGTCAACTTTATCAAAGAAGTGCAGATTTGTTTTTAGGTGTTCCTTTTAATATAGCATCTTATAGTTTATTGACAATGATGATTGCACAAATTACAGATACTATTGCTAAAGAATTTATACACACAATTGGAGTTGCTCATATTTATGAAAATCATTTAAATCAAGTAAAATTACAACTTAAAAGAAAACCTTTAAAATTACCTATTCTTGTTTTAAATAAAGATGTAAAAAATATCTTTGATTTTACTTTTGATGATATTAAATTAGACAATTATATTAGTTATGAGCCAATTAAAGGAGAAGTAGCAGTTTAATGTTTATTTGTATTTGATGTGAAGATTCGCAAAGGGGTATTGGAAAAAATAATAGTATTCCATGAAAGATAAAAGAAGAAATGATTTTTTTTAAAAATACAACTATTAACAAAACAGTTGTAATGGGAAAAAACACTTTTCTTTCATTAAAAAATCCTTTATCTAATAGAAAAAATGTTGTTATTTCATCAACTTTAAATAATTATTCAAATTCTGAAATAATTGTTTATAAAAATCTTGATGATTTTTTAAAAAAATATTTAAATAGCAAAGAAGAAATTTATATAATTGGTGGAAAACAAATTTATGAATTTTTTCTTCCTATTTCTAAAAAAGTTTTTGTTTCAAAATTAACTGATAATTACCATTGTGATATTTTTATGGAAAATAGTTTTGATGATTTTAACTTAGTAAAAACTCAAAAATTTAATTCATTTATTTTAGAAATTTATGAAAATAAAAAATTACTTAAAAAAAATTAATTTTGCTTTTATTAAGTAATAAAAATATAAAATAAAAATAGTTTTTAATTTTATGTATGTTTGATGTTCAAATTTTTGATAAAAAAAAGTTTTTAAAAAAAGCAGATTTATTTTTGATAAAAAAAATTGCTAAAACAATTTTTAAATTAGAAAATTTAAAAGGAAAAATAATTTTTGAACTACACATTATTGATAATAAAGAGAGTCAAAAAATAAATTTAAAGTATAGAAAAAAAGATTATCCAACTGATGTTATATCTTTTTCTTTTTGAGAAGAAGGACTATTAAAAACTGAATTACTGGGTGAAATTTTTTTAAATTATGAAAAAGTTGTCAGTCAAGCGAAAGAATTTAATCATACTTTTGAAAGAGAATTAGGCTTTTTAATATCACATGGGATTTATCATTTATTAGGGTATGATCATGAAATTGAAAGTGAAGCAAAAATAATGTTTGGCAAACAGTATGATGTACTAAAATTATGTGGATTAGGTAGTATTAATGATAAGAACTAATAATAGATTTGTTGCATTGTTGAAAAAATTCAAGTATGCATTTAGAGGTTTATATGTTGCAATTAAAGAAGAAAAATCTTTAATAATTGATTTAATTTTTTCTGTTATTGTTTTAACCATTGCAGCTGTTATTAATAACTATATGGATATTGTAGATTGAATTCTTTTAGTTGTTGTTATTTGTTTAGTTATTGGAATGGAATTAATTAATACAGCAATAGAAAATTTGGTTGATACTATATCATTTAAATATAATATTGATGCTAGTAAAATTAAAGATACATCAGCAGCAACTGCTTTGATTTTTTCATTAATGGCAATTGTTGTAGGATTACTGATTTTTGTTCCTAAGTTCATAATTATTATTCAAGGTGGATAAAAATGAAATATGTAACTGTATCAATTGTTGGTAAACCGAATGTAGGTAAGTCTACACTAATAAATACCATTTTTAAAAAAGAAGTTGTTATTTCATCAAGTAAACCACAAACAACTAGAAATATGATTGAGCTATCATATGAAGAAAATAATGATTATTTAATAAATTTTATTGACACTCCTGGATTACACAATCCAAAAAATAAATTAGATTTATTTTTAAATTCACAAGTTAAAACTTCGCTTAAAAAAAGCGATTTAGTTTTATTTATTTTTGATGTTTCAAGAAATTTTGATAATGAGGATGAAGAATGCTTGAAAGTTTTAAAAGATTTTCATGTAGAAAATGTTATATTAATTTTAAACAAAAAAGATTTAATTGCTAAAAAAGATTTTGATAAAATTGAAGAATTTTTATTAAACAAATTTAACTTTAAAAAATCACTTGATATTAATGCAAAAAATAGTTATGATGGTTTACTTGTTTTGAAATTAATTAAAGAATTTAGTAATGAATATGATGGTGATGAAAAAGATTTAATCACTTTAAAAAAAGAACCTTCTGATAAATTCTTTATCTCTGAAATTATTAGAGAAGTAATTATTTGTTTGTTTAGACAAGAAATTCCATATGGTGTTGCTATTGTAATTGATGAAATGAAATATGAAAATGATAAAAATTTATTGTCTATTAATTATTCTATTATTGTAGAAAAAGATTCTCAAAAACCAATCATAATTGGTAAAAGTGGCCAAATGATTAAAAAAATAAATCAAAATGTTAGAGAAAAACTTTTAGAAATTTATGACTGTAAAATTTTTACAACATCTTATGTTAAAGTAAAAAAAGATTGAAGAAATAATGAAACACAAATTAAAGAACTGGGATATAGAAAATAATGGCTGAAACTATAACAAATGGATTTTTGATTTTTAGAAAAGAATATGAATTATTTGATGAAATAATAGGATTCATTAATGAACATGGAAATATTTTTACAGTTTTAGCACTTGGAACCAAAAAAATTCTTTCAAAAAATTTAAGAAATTTATTTTTTGGTTGTTTATCTGAATTTTCTTTTTTTGCATCTAGAGATATTGATTTTAAAATGGGAAAATTAAAAAAAGTAGTCATTTTAGAAAATAATATTTCTATTAGCACAAGATCACCACTACTACTGTTTAACAGTGTAATTTATAATAACAAAATTAAAGGATTAAAAATTTTTAATGAACTAAAAGAGTTGATTAAAAATTTAGTTTTGTTAAATGAAGAATATGATGATGTTTTGATAATTTATATTTTATATAAATCTTGTGCTTTTTTAGGAATTAAATTGCAATTAAATAAATGTTCTAAATGTAATAATAGAACAATTTATTCATTTTCAAATGATAGTTTTGGTTTTGTTTGCAAAAATCATTTTGTAGATGATTATAAAATTTTAAATAAAAGTTTAGAAATTTTGTATTTATGCAGTTTAAAAAAATTTATATTGGCAAATATTTATGAAAAAAAACTTAAAAAAATTGCTGTTAGAATTCTAGTTGATTATATTAATTATCATGCTGGTATAAATCTTTTTAGTTATTTGTTTTAATTATTTATGGTTTTAAACCTTAAAATGAGTACAATAGGAGAAAATTATGAACAAAAAAATTAGTCAAGAAACAATTGTTAACCATCTAAAAAATTATGGATTTGTTTACCAGAATTCTGAGATATATAATGGTTTAGCAAATGCTTGAGATTTTGGTCCATTAGGTTCATTATTAAAAAACAATTTAAAAAATGTTTGATTGGATTTTTTTGTTTTTTCTAGAAAAGACATGCATTTAATTGATACTAATATTATTTTGAATCCAAATGTATGAAAAGCTTCTGGTCATGTTGATAATTTTTCAGATCCATTAATTGACTGCAAAAATTGTAAATCAAGATATCGTGCTGATAAATTGATTTTAGAATTTACTAATGAAAATATCAATGAGCAAACAAGTTCTGAAATTTTAGAAAAAATTATTTTAACAAATAAAATTGTTTGTCCTAACTGTAAAAAAAGTGATTGAACAAAAATAAGAAAATTTAACTTAATGTTTAATACTTCTATTGGTGTTGTTGAAGATAATAAAAATGAGGTTTATTTAAGACCTGAAACTGCACAGGGTATTTTTATTAATTTTAAAAATATTCAAAGGACACAAAGAATTAAATTACCTTTTGGCGTTGCTCAGATAGGGAAAGCTTTTAGAAATGAAATAACTCCTGGTAATTTTATTTTTAGATCAAGAGAATTTGAACAAATGGAAATAGAATTTTTTTGTGAAAAAAAAGATACTAAAAAATTCTTTGAAAAATTTTTAAAAGATATTGATGTTTTTTTATCATCAGTAATTAAATTGAAAAAAGAAAATTTAAAAATAGTTGATTATCCAAAAGAAGAATTAGCTCATTATTCGAGTAGAACCGTTGATATTCTTTATAACTTTCCACATGGTTTTAATGAATTATGAGGAATTGCTGATAGAGGAGAATTTGATTTAACACAGCATCAAAATTATTCTAAAAAAAGTTTAGACTATTTAGATGAAGAAACTAAACAAAGATTTATTCCAAGTGTTATTGAACCATCAGTTGGACTAGAAAGGTTACTTTATGCTGTTGTAATTGATGCTTATGAAGAAGAAATTTTAGAAGATAAATCAACTAGAGTAATTTTAAAATTTGATCAAGATTTAGCTCCATATAAGTTTGCTGTTTTACCATTATCTAATAAATTGAATAATAAAGCAATTGAAATTTTTGAAAAAATAGTATCTTCAAAAAATATTTGTACATATGATGCATCTGGATCAATTGGAAAAAGATACCGTAGACAAGATGCTATTGGTACTCCTTATTGTATTACAGTGGATTTTGATACTTTAAATGATAATACTGTTACTGTTAGAAATAGAGATAGTATGAAACAGATTCGAATGAAAATTGAAGATATTTGTTTAGAAAAGGTTAAGAGAGCTTTTTAAAAATGAAAAATGAAAATAATAATTCTGGTTTAATATCAAATCTTTTAAATTCAATAAATATTGTTGATGTTATTCAAAATTATATTAATGTAAATAAAAAGGGCCAAAATTATTGAGCTTTGTGTCCTTTTCATGGAGATAAAAATCCTTCTCTTTCTATTTCACCAAGTAAGCACATTTTTAAATGCTTTGTTTGTAATGCTAAAGGTAATGCAATTAATTTTGTAATGCTTTTTAAAAAATGTACTTTTATAGAAGCATTAAAAGAAATTAAAACTATTTTAAATATCGATAATCAAGATTTAGAAAAATATATTAATAATTCTATGAATATTAATAAGGATGAATTAGAAATTTTTGATATTAATAAAAAAGCAGCTTTTTTCTATCATAGAACTTTATTTAATAAAGAATCTTCACATTGTTTAAATTATTTAAAAAGTAGAAGTATTGATGAAAAAATAATTGATTTTTATGAATTAGGTTTTACTCCCAAAAATTCCAATCGTGATTACTTATTGAAATTATTTGAGATGTCAGATAAAGAAAAAAATGGTGAACCTTATTTGTTATTGAAAGCAGGTTTAGTTAGTATTAATGAAAAAGAAAATTTTGTTGATTTCTTTTTTGATAGATTAATAATTCCTATTAAAAATGAGCATGGATATATTGTTGGCTTTAGTGGAAGATCATTAAATAAAAATGACAAAGTTAAGTACATTAATACAAAAACTACAGATTTTTTTAAAAAAGAAAATATTTTATTTAATTTTTTTTCTTTTGACAAATCAAGTTATGAAGAAATTTATGTAGTTGAAGGTTATATGGATGTTTTTGCTTTTAAAAGATTGGGAATTGATAATGTGGTTGCTCCAATGGGAACTGCATTTACAATTAATCAAATCAATTTAATTAAGCAATATCCTAATATTAAAAGAATTATTTTATGTTTTGATAATGATATTGCTGGAATAAATGCAACAATTTCATCAAGTGAAAAACTTATAAAAAATAATTTTGATATTTTTGTAGTTAAACCTTTTGATCAAAAATACAAAGATATTGATGAGCTTACTAGAAATCTTGATAAAGAAAAGTGTTTAGAATTAATTAATAATCAAATAGGATTAATAGAATATAAGATAGAAACTTTAAAGAAATTGAATTTATCTTATAAAGAAAAAAAAATAGAGCTTAAAAAAATTATTGAAATGCTAAATAAATTTGCATATCAAGAAATTTTTTTTACTGAAGATAAAAAATTAATTTCTGAATTTTTTGATATTGATATTAAAGAGTTAGAAAATTTAATATTGGTTAGAAAA
>CAMWUV010000008.1 GCA_947177535.1 uncultured Mycoplasma sp. | reverse complement strand
GAATTATGACAAATTTTAAAATGGTATTTTTTCAAAAATTTTTAAGTTTTTTTACTGGTTCAAGACCTTTATTTAAATTAATAAATGAATCATTTTGAAAAAATTTTTTTGGACCTTTTTTTGCTTTTATTTTTCCTTTGATTTTTATAGTTATTTTAGGATCAATTTTGGGATATACACAAATATTAGCTGGTTCATTAGCAATTTCACCTATGTCAATCACATTATCATCAATGCCACAGATGCTTTTTGAATTTAAAAATTCTTCTTTATTAAAAAGAATAGGTGCAACCCCAATAAAACCATCATTATTTATTTTTGTGGCTGTTTTGTTTTATTTTTTGATTATTTTTATATCAATTATTTGATGTATTCTTTTTTCTTTTATTATGTTTGCTACAGAAAATTGAAATGTTGGAAGTTTAGCATTTGGTTCTGATGTTTTGTTAAATCCTAGTTTTAAAACAACACTAGAAACAGTTGATTGAGGTGGTTTTATTTTTAGTGAGATAACTTTATTAATTGTTGGTTTATTAATGGGAATGATGTTAGTATCTATTTGTAAATCTTATGTTGCAATTCAAGCAATAGGAATTACTGTAATTATTTATTCAGAATTTTTGTGTTCCATGGTTTTACCACTTTCTACTGTTAAAGATATTCCAGCACTATGATACATTGGATATATACTAAGTCCATTTAAGGCTAGTTCAAATTTAATTTTAGAGTCTTGAAATGGAAATTTTGTTGGAATTAGTGGGCCTACTTTATCTTTTGAAAAATCAAATATTTTTAATATCAATGATTCATTTTATACTATACCACTTGGAGGAAATGAACCTGTTGAGGTTTTAGATTTACCAGAAAAATTAGTTTCATTAATTTTACCTTTTGGTTGAATGATAATTTTTTCAATAATTTCTATTAAATATTTTAAGTGATCTTCAAGATAAGGATTTTATATGTTTAAAAATTTTAACAAAGCTAATAAAAATTTGTTTTTTGATAAAAAAAATATAAATGATTCAGTTATTAAAAAAAGTTTGGAAAATCTTGAAAGTGAAAAAAAAGCACCTGAAAAGTTTATTAATTATAAATCAAGTGATAAGGTAAAAAAAATAATTGAAATTAAAAATTTAAATAAATCTTTTAACCATCAAAAAAACCATGTATTAAAAAATATTTCAGTTGATTTGTATGAAAAAGAAAATGTTGCTATTTTGGGTGGTAATGGTGCTGGTAAAACAACTTTTGTAGAAATATTGGCAGGAATTAATAAACCTGATAGTGGAACTTTAAAATACAATTTTGAATACAAAAACAGTTTTCAAGAAAAAATTGGAATTCAATTTCAAGATTCAAGTTATCCCAAAGGTATTTCAGTAAAAAGTGTAATTAATTTTATTTTAGAAATTTTTAAAAGTAAATTGTCTAAAGATGAAATTAATGGATTGATTAATATTTTTGGTATCAACGAGTTTTATTATAAAAAAGCATCTTCTTTATCTGGGGGACAGAGCCAAAGATTAAATTGTTTACTATCAATCATACATAAGCCTAATTTTTTAATTTTAGATGAGTTATCAACTGGATTAGATGTAACAATTAAAAGTAAAATTAAAAATTTTATGAAAAATTTTTGCAAAGAAAATAATATTACTATTTTATTAGTTAGTCACGACATGGAAGAAATTCAATATTTAGCAGATAGAATCATTATATTTAAAAATGGAGAAATTTTTGTTGATGCAAAATTAAAAAATATTATTAAAAAATTTGGAAGTTTATCTAAATGTGTGGATATTTATATTTAATTAGTTTGTATAGAAAAATAAATTTATTTTTATAAATTTAATTTATTGAAAATTGAAAATAAAAGATTTGTGTATACTATGATAATTTAAATTATATGAATTTTTTTGTGTTTATTTAAGTAAGTTTATTTATAATATTTGTATTGTTTATAAGATATTTTAATCAATGAAAAGGTGAACAAAAATATTTACTTCTGCAACAGTATCAATTGTTCCTATTGCAGCAATTATATATTTTTCTACACCTTGAAATGCAACAAATATGATTTCATTAGTTGGATCATCTTCTTTACAACCATTAATTTTAAATCTTTCTAATGAATATAATGAATCTGATTTGATTGTTCAAGGCGGTGGTTCTGGATTTGGAATTAAAAGTATAGTTAGTCAAACAGCAGATATTGGTTTAGCTTCTAAAGACCCTTATGAAACTGTTAGAGATGCTACTATCCAAACAAATGATTTTACAAAAGAAGATTGAGTTAATGAATATATTAAAACATTTACAATTGCAATTGATAGTATTGCTTTGGTATATAAATCCAACCAGTCATTAAATATTACCAAAAATAATATAGGTGAGCTTTACAAACTATTTAGTGGTTTGAATTTTTATACAATTTCAAATGGTGATTTAAAAAAAGCAGATTCTGCTAGTAATTCACTTGTTCCATATTCTAGAACAGGTGGTTCAAATTCTAGTGGAACTGCTTTTTCTTTTATGAACCAATTTACTGGATGAAACTGGGATGAAAAAGATAGTGATTTTAATAAAACATATGAAATTTTAAAATATGGAAAATATGAGAAAAATGTAGTTTCTACAAATGAGTCAAATGTTGAAACTTTAAATAAATTAATGGAAGAAAATTTAGATGGAGGAATTACTTATTTATCACTTTCTTTTGTTTTAGAAAACTATGAAACTATAACAAAAGCAGGATACAAAGTTGCAAGTATTAATGGAATAAGTATTGATGATAATTTTTATAAAAATCCTGAAATTACTTTAGATTTTGTTAAAAATTATGGATGATTTTATTTTTACAATATTATTGTTTCTCAAAATTGTTCAAATGAAATAAAAGATTTAATTGATTGAATTTATTTTAGAGAAGGAAGTAGCATTATTGAAAATTTAAATTTATTTCCAATTTATAACTCTAAAAATAATTATTTAGATTTATTACAATCAACATATAAAGATAAAATAACTCAAGAAAATTTTAATTCAATTTTTTTTGACAAAGAAAATTCTGATGGACAATTAGCATTAACAGAAGGAGATAACTGAAGTAAAAATTTTTCATTTGGTATATCTAATGAAAAAATACTAAATTATGTTAGTGAGAGCTAGAGGAAAATATGAAACTAAAAATTAAAAAAATTTCTTTAATACAAAAACTAAAATTTTTTTCTTTTTCAAGTAAAATAATTGCTGGAATTGTTTCATGTTTTTCTGGTGTTGTTTTATTTGGTATTTTAGGTTTTATTTTAGTTAGAGCCATTCAAGGTTTTCAAGATTATGGATTTAGTGCTATTTTGCTTTCTGATAAATTCGATATAAATTCTACTGATAATGTTTCTTTTTGGTTACCTTTTACAGGAACAATTATAACTACTACAATTTCTTTGTTGATATCAGTGCCAATTGGGATTAAAACTGCTGTAGTTTTAAAATATAGAATTAAAAAAAAGTATCAAAAAAGTTTAAGAATAGCTATTGAAACACTTGCAGGAATACCTTCTGTTATTTTTGGTTTATTTGCTATCCAATCTTTAAAAGGTATTGTTAATTTAATTGGAATATCATCTTACTCTGTTTTAAATGCATCAATAATGCTTGCTTTTATGATTTTGCCAACAATTATAGCAATGACTTATAATTCTTTAGAAAGTGTGGATGTGAATTTATTTAGTAACACCATTGCATTAGGATGTGCAAAAACAAAAGCAATTTACAAAGTTTGTAAAAAAGCAGCCAAATCTGGAATTATTGTAGGAGTTATCTTAGCAACAGGTAGAGCAATTGGTGAAACCATGGCATTATCAATGCTGTTGCAATCAGAAAGTGATTTTAACAATATTTTATCAAGTGGTAGTTTGGCAGAAGTTTTATCTTCAAATATTAAAACTATTTCTGTGGTTATTTCAACAAATATGTTTACAGAAAATAGTACTGAAAGTACTAAATCATTACTTTTTGCATATGGTTTTATTCTTTTTGTAATTATTATGATTTTTAATTTAATTGTATTAAGAATTACAAGATCTAAGAAAAACAAAAATTTACCAAAATTTATTTATATTATTAAAGAGCAATATCAATGATTTTTTAATTGTATTTATAATGGAATAGAATACCTTTTGTTTCCATTTAGAAGATCAATCAAAATAAAATCAGTTAATGACACATTAATTTATATTGAAAAAAGAAATAAAGATTATAAATTTAAAACTGCATATGTTTGGTATAAAATTTTTTGAGAAATAGTTTGTTTTGCAATTTGCTTTGCTTTTTTATCATGACTAACCATAAATATAGTTGCTAATGGGATAAGTGCATGATCCCAACCAAGTTCAACTGTTTTTAATTATTCTAAAAATACAACAGGACAAGCTTTTTGAAATACAATTCTTGTAATTTTTGTTTCAATTTTAATTGGATTACCTTTGTCTTTGCTAACTGCTGTTTATCTAAATGAATTTTCAAAAAGTAAAATTATCAAAAAAATTATTTATTTCTTTTTAGATTCTTTAGGTGCAACTCCTTCAATTTTGTTTGGGATGTTTGGTTTATTGTTTTTTATTTATACTTTAGGATGAACTAATCAAGGAATTAAAGGATTTTCTTTAATTGCAGGTGCATTAACTGTTACTATTGTGATTATTCCTTCTTTTTCAAGAACTATTCAACATGCTTTAAATCAAGTACCAAATGAAATTAGACTAAATGGATTTGCACTAGGTTGTACTTCAAGTCAAGTTGTGAGAAAACTTGTTATTCCAGCTGCATTTACAGGTTTAGCTACAAGTATTGTTTTAGCAATTGGAAGAATCCTTTCTGAAACTGCACCACTATATTTAACTGCAGGTTTAACTAGTTCTAAACAAATTGCTTTAATTAATCCTGGTCAGACTTTAACAACAAGAATTTATTCACAGTTAACAAATACCAATATACAAGAAGGTGTTAATATAATGTATGAATCAGCTTTTTTAACAATAATTTTAATTTTTGTTTTGATAATTATTGGTTATTATTTAATTCCTAATTGAAAATTGATATGTAGTGAGATAAATTTTTTTCTTTATAAATTGAAAAATAAATTTAAAAAACAAATAGTAATAAAATAATTATTGTTAATTATGAGTATAAAAAATAATTTTGAAAAATTTAAAAATAAAATTTTATTTAAAAAGAATAATAACGAAAAAATCAAAGAATTTAAAGATGATTTTAATGAAGAAAATATCTTTGAAGTTAGGGATTTAAATTTTTGGTATGAAAATAAAAAAAAGCAAGCTCTTTTTGATATTAATTTAAATATAAAAAAACATAAAGTTACTTCATTAATTGGACCAAGTGGATGTGGTAAATCAACATTTTTAAGATTGTTAAATAGAATGAATGATTTATTACCTGATACAAACGTTGAAGGAAATATTTTTTTTGAAAGTCAAAATATTTATTCTAGAAAAGTTAGTTTTTTAGATTTGAGAACAAAAGTAGGAATGGTTTTTCAAAAAGCAACACCATTTCCTATGTCAATTTATGATAATGTGGCCTTCCCTCTAAAGAATCAAGGAATTAGAAATAAACAAATAATTGATGAAATTGTAGAAAAATCTTTAAAAAGTGCAGCATTATGAGATGATGTTAATGATAATTTAAATGATTTAGCTACTGAATTATCTGGTGGACAACAACAAAGATTATGCATTGCCAGAGCAATAGTTTGCAAACCTCTTGTATTGTTAATGGATGAACCTACTTCAGCTTTAGATCCTATTGCAACATCAAAAATAGAAGAATTAATTATTGAACTTAAGCAAAAATATACTATTATTATTGTTACTCATTCAATGGCACAAGCTCAAAGAATAAGTGATGAAACTGTTTTTTTCTTTTCTGGAAAAATTATTGAAAGTGGTCCAACAAAAAATTTATTTTTAAAACCCAAAGAGAAAAAAACAAGAGATTATATTAATGGAAAGATAGGGTAAGTGTATTATGGCAACTAATTTTTTTAGTTTAGAAAAATCAGAATTTGAATTAAAACAAAGTTTTTTAGAATTTGCAAATATGTGTTATAAACACCATTTAAAAGCTTGTGAAATTTTAAAAGAAAATGAAATTTCAGATGCTATAGTTTCTGATATGGCTTTAAAAAAAACAAAAGCAAAAGATAAAAAAAGAGATATAAAAGATGATTGTATTTGAATTATTTCAAAAGATCAACCTCGATCAAATCATTTACGTTTTATTGTAGCTATTTTGTACTCATCAAGAGATTTGGAAAGAATTGCTGAACAAGCATATAATATTGTTTGATACTCTAGAAGAATTTGACTATTAACTAATAATAAATTATCTAAAATGTTAAAAAAAATAGTTATTAAATCTTTGGAAAACTCAAATTTATTTTTTAAGAGTATGCTGGAAATTTTTAAAAGTGATTCTGATTATTCAAAGTATCTTGAAGAAGTTAAAACATTAGTCACAAATTGTAGAGTAGAGTATAAATCTATTCTTTCAAATGCATTAAAAGAAGTTTCTTTGGGTTCTGCTAGTCAAGTTGATTTTATTTTTTCTTTTTCAGTAGTTATGAAATATATTGATAGAACTATTGATCATTTATGATCAATATTTGATAATTTATTAACAATTAGAAATAGAGATGAATAAATATTAGTTATTGGAGAAAAGCATGAGAATAGATTCAAATTATTTAAATAATCCCAATTTTTTTGATTTATTGATAGTTGGTGCTGGACCAGCAGGATTAACAGCTGCTCTATATGCAAAAAGAGCAGGAATGAAAGTTGCTTTCTATGAAAAAGAAACTCCAGGTGGTAAAGTAGTAAAAACAGGATTTGTTGAAAATTATCCTGGCTTTTCCAACATAAGTGGACCTGATTTGGCTATGAATTTTTTTAAACAAGTTAGTGAACTGGGTGTTAAGTTTATTTATGGAGAGGTTACCAAAGTTAGAAAAATGGAAAATGTTTTCCATGTATTTTCATCTGATAATCAAGTTAGATACGCAAAAAGTGTTATTTTAGCAACAGGAATGACTGAAAAAAAATTAGGGATTAAAGGAGAAAAAGAGTATTATTCAAAAGGAGTTAGTTACTGTGCTATTTGTGATGCTTCTTTGTATAAAGATAAACCTGTTGCAGTAATTGGTGGAGGAAATACTGCTTTAGAAGAAGCTTTGTATTTATCTGATATTGTTTCCAAAGTTTATTTAATTCATCGTAGACAAGAGTTTAGAGCAGATAATTTAATTGTTCAAAAAGTAAAAGAAAACAAAAAAATTCAACTTGTTTTAGATTATATACCACATGAGTTTGTAGGTGATGGAAAGAAAATTAATTCTATAATAATCAAAAATACTATTTCTAATAACTTATCAAAAATTAGTGTTGATTGTATTTTTCCTTTTATTGGATTTATTCCAATGAATAATATTGTTTCAGACTTAAAAATAATAAATGAAGATAATGGTTTTATAGATGTTAAGCAGAATATGGAAACATCAATTCCAGGATTGTTTTGTATTGGTGATCTTGTTAATAAATCAATAAGACAAATTGCTACTGCTGTTGGTGATGGAGCAATAGCTGCTGTTGAAGCAAAAAAATACATTGAAGAAAGATTTAATTTTTAGATTTTTTATTAATAAACTTAAAATAAATATTAGTTGGTAAATTTTATGTGTAAAAAAAAAGATAATTTTGAAATGAATGAAACTTATTTAAATGATAGTTTAGGTGCGAATACATCTATATATGATCAAATTAAATCAAGTAGTTTTAAAAGAAAATATTCTAAAATTATAAAGTTTTTAGTTTCAAAAAACATTAATCCTGAAGATATTCAGTATCAAAAAAAAATTGTTACAAAAGATAAAAATAATTTATATCCACATTTTTCGTGTTTTTTTCCAAACTATATTAAAGATCAAAACAACATATTTCTTTTATCATTTTTTTATAATCAAAAATTAACTGATAGTTTATGTAAAAATATTTGTGAAACTTATTTTTATAATTTAGATAATTTATTTATGATTATTTTTTTTGATAATAGTATTAAACCTCTACTATTTTTTAGAAGTGAAGATAATAATAAAACCTTTCTTTTAAAAGTTGAAGGAAAAAATATTCAGAAATTTTTTAAAAAATAATATTTATTTTTTTTAAATCATTTTTACTATTAACATTTTTATGAATATAATTTTATTGTGTTATGGAGATAAACATTTTTGTAACACAGATCACTTTAACAGAGAGTAAGTTATATTGTAATTTAACTTTTAAATTTATTTTTATTGATTTTTTACCTTATTAATCTTAAATAGTATTTTTATTTATTTCTTTACTTAAAAATAACTTTTTTCTGCTAACTTTATATGCTTTATTTTATGTAGATGAATTTTTTATGTGTTTATTCTTTACTATTAATAAAATTCACTATGTATATTTATACCCTAATTTTTATATCTAATAATAGTTTAAAAAATCTATTACTCAAACTTAAAATGATCTTAAATCACTAGATAGTATCTGGTGATTTTTATTTTATATTTTTAATTTTTTATTTTAAGTTTAGATAAAATTATTTTGAGCAAATTATGAAAGTTGTTGAATTAGATTTAAATTTTAAAAATGACTTAAAGTGTAAAAATCTAGTATTAGGTCATTTTAATTTATTACATTTTGGACATTTCAAATTATTTAATAATTTGAAAAATTATTCTTTTTTAATTTTTACTAATAATCCATCCAAACAAAAAATACCATATAGTTTAAATGAAAGAATTAATAACATAGCTAGATTTAACCCTACAACAATCTATGTTTATAATATTTTAAAAAATAATATTAGCCCACTATCATTTATAAATGAAGTTTTAAAAAAAATAAATCCTGAAACTATAATTGTTGGATCAGATTTTTGTTTTGGAACCAATCGAGCAGGCAATGTATCATTATTAAAAAAATACTTTAATGTTATTGAAATTGAAGTCGATAAAAATTATTCTTCTACAAAAATTATAGATTATATAGAACAAGGTAATTTAAAAAAAGCCAATGAATTAATGCTTTTTAATTTTTATTATGAGAATAAAGTTATTAAAGGTAAAGGTTTGGCATCAAAACTTTCAATTCCAACTGCTAACATTGAAAATAATAAAGGTATCAAAATGCCATCAGGTTCTTATGCAAGTATAACACTAGTAAATAATATTCCTTATAAAAGTGCTAGTTTTATTGGTATTCCTAAATCTTTTGAAGTAAATAAATCGTTTGTTGAAACTCATATTTTTGATTTTAAAAAAAATATTTATAATGAAACCATTAGAGTTTATCCAGTTGAATTTATTAGAGAAAATCAAAAATTTAGTGATATTAACTTACTTGTAAAGGCAATAAAAGATGATTTAATTAAATCAAAAAAAATTTTAGAAAATATGGATTTAAATAATTTTAAATATTAGGGTGATTATGAATTTTTTACATAATGAAAATGAATTAAATTTAGAAATTTTAGAAGAAAAAGTAATTGAACCAGAATTTGTTGATTCTGATTCTAAACATATTGTTTTTATTCATGGATTTGCAATTGATAGCAGATGCTGAGAATTGTATGTTGAAGAAAATAAAAAAAATTTTTTACATCTTATTAATTTACCAGGACATGGGTCTGGTGAATACAATTTTCATGAATTAACTTTTAGATATATGGTTTCTATTATAAAAAAATATTTGAAATCATTACTTTCAAAATATGAAATAAATTTAGTTGCTCATTCTTATGGAGCAGCAATTACAATAGTAGCAGCAAATGAATTAATAGCTGAAAATCAAGCATATAACTTAAAAAAAATTATTTTACTAGCACCTTATTCTCGTTTTTCCATTTCAAAAGTTATTGATAAAATTAATTTGTTTAAGGTTAGAGATTCTCAAAGTTTTATGGATTTGCAAAAAGTTATTTTTGTTGATGCAAAAAAAACTGTTCTTTCTTTAACTAAATATTTATATGAAAAGTTAAGTTTAGAATTTTTTAGAAAAAATTTTAAATATTTTAAATGGGTAATATTAGGTATGTCTTTACCATCAACTTTTTATAAAATTAATGATGCTTTAAAACAAATTGGCCCTTATTGTTATTTTTTATTTGGCGAAAAAGATCAATTAGTAAATTATCAAAAAACAGTTGATTGTGCAAGTAATGAATATGCTAAACCATATGTTTCTATATATAAAGATTCTGGTCATGCATTTTTTATTGAGGAAAAAGATAAATTTTTTCATGAAATAGAAAGTATTATAGATAACTAATGATAAATTTTTATAAAATTTTTTTTGGATTTAGTTTTTTTAGATTCAAAGTAAAAAAAATTTCTTTTAAAAAATTAAAAAAAGAAATTGCAAAAAACAAAGCAATTGTTATCTTTTTTCATCCAAAAATTAATAATGAAAAATTAAAAGATGCTTTTTTTAAAAAATGATTTGATATTTTTAATAAATTAAATTTGTCTGCCATTTTTTTAACAACACAATCTTTTGAAAAATGATGAAGTGATATAAAAAAACAAAAT
>CAMWUV010000007.1 GCA_947177535.1 uncultured Mycoplasma sp. | reverse complement strand
AGTTCAAATAGTGATGTTTTAAAAATTATTTTTAAAAAAATAATTTTATTAGAAGATCTAATTAAATATTCAAAAGATTATTTAAAAAACATTTTAAATCAGAAAAATAAACTAGTTAAATTTTTGATGGAAGAAAATTTAAGTAATGATGAAAATTGTTTAATTGAATTTAGAGCAAGTCAGTTATATAGTCAGTTATCTGCAAAAGTTACTGAAGATCAAGTAAAAGGATTTAATGAAATTATTAAAGAATTTGAAAAAAATTCAGTTAATTCTGAAAATAAAACTGATTTGATTAGTGCAAAAAATCTAAAACACAAAGCACTTTTATATTCAAAAATATCTGAATTAGAATTAGAAATAGCTAAATTATTTGATGCTGTAGAAAAAAAGAAAAAAGTTTTTGTAGATATTTTATCTGATGCATTATTAAATCAATCTGATTCTGAAATTGAAAAAATAGTTTCGCGTTTTGAAGATTCTAAAGAAATGATACAAAATGAATATTTTCAAGAATTAGAAGTATTTAAAAATCAAATATTTAGTTTTAAAGAAAAAGAAGTAAATGATTTTAAAAATGAAATTTTAAATATTGAAAATGAAATTATTAATTTCAAAAATAGTGATAAAAATTTACTTTCTCAAAAAACAAAAGAATTAGAACCACTTGATAATCTTATTGAAGAACTTCACTTAGAAATTAGTTCATTTGAACAAGAAAAAGAAAATCATTATAAAGATGTTGCAGAAAAATTAGCTTATTTAAATTCACTTGGATCTAGTAAAGAAAAAAGTATTGAAGATACAGTTAACACTGACAAATTTAAAATCAATTTGAATAATGAAGTGAAAGAAATGATTGAAAATGAATTTATGTCACTTAAAACAACTTTTATTAAAAATTTAGATCAAATAAAAAATGGTTTTAATTTAATAAAATCTTCTTATACAAATTCTGATAATGAAATTGATAATCCTTCTTGATTTACATCTTTTGACGAAAAGATTAAAAATATTGAGTCTGATATAGTATCAGAAAAAATTAATTCTCAAAAAAATATAAATAAAAATAACAATAATAATATAGAATTAAAGATAAATGGTGACAAAGTTAAAGGTTTTATTGTTGAGACTGAAAGCAGAAAAAAAGAAATTGAGGATTTCTATAATAAAATTAGTGACTTAATTAAATTGAGAAGAACTAAGAAGGAAAATAGCTAATTAAAGAGGATTTTATGAATGCCTACAATAATAAAAAAAGAGATTATCTAAATGTAATAAGTCCAAAACAGGATGATTTTTCTATTGAAACAAATGTGCTTATTAGAGAAGAAGCAGAATTTTTAGCTAAAAAATTAGCATTAACTAAAAAAGATACTGTTTCTTCTGTACAAAACAATGTTAATTTTGATTCACATTTATATGAATTAGATAAACAAAATTTTGAAAATGCACAAAAAATTGAAAAATTACAAGAAGATGCTAATGAATCTAAAGTTCTTTTAAAAAGAATCGAAAGTTTATTATTAAACAATAATAAAAGTATTGATTCCAATTTTTCAACTGATAATCAACTTTTTAATGAGTACCAAAACTTTTCTTCTTTTAGTCCAGCAGATGATGCTGAAAGTGAGATAATAAACAGTTTGGATGATTCTCAATTTAATGAAGATGAAATTGGATTAGTTAATAACAAAGTTAATGCAAAAATTGATGAACAAAAAATTGAAAAATTTTTACCTACAAATGAAAATCAATTAAATGATGATCAACCTTTTATTTTTGCTGATGAAAAATTAAATAATTCTGTTCAAGAAGAAGAATTGATGGAAAGTTTTCAAAAACTTTTGAATTTAAAATTAGAAGATACTAATTCAAAAATAGAATCTTTAACTGATGAACTAACAATTACAAAAGAAAGTTTTAATAATTTTATTAATGACTATCAACTTAGTTTAGAATCTTTAAATTCTCAACAACAAGATCTGATTTCTTCTTTAAACAATAACATTTTTTTAGATGAAATCAAAGCAAGCAAGGAAAATTTTATTAAAATTGAAAAAGAAATTGAAAAAATTTCTAGTGCTTGAGTACAAAGTAATAAACTATTAAATAAGTTAGAAAATTTAATTTTTGAAATTAGCAATGCAAAAATTGGGTATGATGAAGATTTAAATGCTTTAATTTTTGAAATTAAAGATCAAACTATTGAAAACAAAACTTCACTTTTAAAGCTAAATGAAGAAATTGAAACTATTAAAGGAAAATTAGAATTATTTGGTAATAAACAAGATGATTTATTTATTAAAAATAATGAAAATAAAGAAGCTTTTGATAGTTTAAGAAAAAATGTAGATTTATTAGATGCAAGAAATTTAGAAAAATTCTCTTTATTAGAACAAAGTGCAAATGAAACTAAAAAACATTTAGATGATTTAGATATTAAAATAAAATCTATTTTAGATATTGAAAATTTCTTAGATTCTGTGCTTTCATCAAAATTATTTCAAAAGTCTTTGGAATCAAAAATTTCAAATATGATTTTTGATAATAATAACTATTTGGGTGATGAATTTAAATTAAGAATCGACTATCTTTCAAATAAATTAGATACAGAATTAGGTGATTTTAAACAACAAAGTAGTAGTTTAAATAATGGTTTAAAATCTTTGGAAAATAGAGTTTATGAAATGAATCAAGATATTTCATTGCTAGATAAAAAATATAATACAAAAGATCAATTAGAAGTTATTGAAAATCGTTATAATTCTTTATATTCATCAGAAGTTGAAAAAATTAAAACAAGTATTCTTGATTTAGAAAGACACATAGACAATTTTAGATTGGAAGATGATCAAATATTAGATTTAATAAGAAATTCAAAAGAATTATCTAACATTATTAAAGACAAAATTTATTTAGTTGTAGATGAAAAAATTAATCAAATTCAAAGAGATGCTGACAGTATTAGAATTGTGATAGAAAATAATTTAAAACAAGAAACACTAAAAATTATTCCTGAAGCAATTAAAAAAGAAGTTTCTGATAATTTTTTAAAAATCAAAAATGAGGCTTTAAGCGGAGTTTATGCTGAATTAACTAAGAGAGATAAAACAATTGATTTGCATAGTCAAGAAATAGTGAGAAATTATGAAATATTAATGAAGTGTAATACTTTATTGGATGAGTTAGAGTTTTTAGTAAATAAACAAACTGAAGAAATAGATGGTTTAAGATTTGATAAAGAAAATTCTTTTCAAGTTCTTTTAGAAAAAATTATTTCTCAAAAAGAAGCCTTGGAAAATTTACAAAAATTACTTTCAACTCAAATTGAAAACTATGATTTTTATACTAATAATTCAACTGTTAAAAAATTATTAAATGTTTGAAAAAATGACTTAACATCAAGTGTTATAGAACTTGTTAAAAGTTTAGTTGAAGATGAAATAAGAAAAAAAGCAACTATTTCTTATGTAAACTCTCCAAATATAGCAGAAAATAAATTGAAATCTAATGATTTTTTCATTAATCGTGTTAAAGATATTTTAAGTCGTTTAGACAATGAAAATCTTAAAAAAACTTTTGAAAATAAAGTAAGTAATTTAAATTTTAAAATTGATGATCTAAAAGAAGAAAATCCAGATGTTAAAGATGATGATTTAAATTGATTTTATGAAAAAGAATATAGTGAATTTGTTTCATCAAAAAGAAAGGATAACTAGCAACTTGCTATAAGAGGTTTTAGATAATGAATGAGCAAAAATATATGTCAAGATTAGAAGAATTAGAGCTAAATGAAGAATTTCAAAAATTATCAGATGACAAAAAGATAATTCTTATTGCTGGTGAAAAAATTTTAGAAATGAATGAATATCTAAAAAATTTTTTCCAAAAGTTAGATTTAAAAAATTTAAATTCTGAAAATTTTAATGCTCAATTATTTAAACAAGAATTAGAAAATGAAATTCTAAATAAAATTCAAGTTCAGTTAGATAACTCTGTTAATTTAACAAAGCAAGATGTAATAGATTTAATTGATAAAAGATATAGTGAAGAAATTGCAGCTA
Source organism: uncultured Mycoplasma sp. (assembly GCA_947177535.1). Lineage (GTDB taxonomy): Bacteria > Bacillota_I > Bacilli_A > Mycoplasmatales > Mycoplasmoidaceae > Malacoplasma. Next base: position 6,982 of record CAMWUV010000007.1, on the reverse strand, counting down.
TAGAAAATAAATTTCAATTTACAACTCAAGAAACAATTAATTTAGCTACTGAATCTTTTGGAGAAGCTTTACAAAGAGTTGATTCTCTTAGCATGTTTCAAATTCAGGCTCGTGAAGAAATCAGAAAAAATCAAGACAAAATTTATGTTTTGGAAGAAGAATTATTAAGACAAAAAGATCAAAATGATTTTTTGAGAAATTTGATTGATGAAAAAATCAAAGATTTAGAAGATTTAATTAAATATCAAGAAAGAGATTTTTCTTCATATGATTTTGCAGATGCAAAATTTGAATCTTTTAAGGATTTAGAAAATTATATTTCAAATAAAGCAAAAGAAATTGCAGAAGAAAAAATTGAAGAATATTTATTAAATCAAACAGCTTTTGGTCTTGAACTTGGTACATCATTGGGTGAGCAGGAAATTAGTAAAATTTTAGATAATGCTAAAAATTCACAGAAAGAAATTATAAAAGTTTATGAAACTCAAATTCAAAACGGGAATAAACTTGATGAATTAGAAAAGTTAATTGATTTACAATCTCAACAAATTGAATTACTTTCTGAAGAAAGAAAAGATTTGATTTACACAATTGCAAATTTAATAAAAAATAAAAAATTTAATGCTGAAGAATTTTTAAAATATTTAAATTTTAAAAGTGAAAAAGAATTTTTAGAAAAACTTGATAAAAAAGATGTAAATATTTTGATTCAAAAACAAGCGTTTGAGTTAGTTAAAGAAAAGATTTATGAATCTGAAAATATGGGTTTTGGTGATGTTAAGTTCATTTGTGATGAAAATGAAATGCATCAAAAACCATCGCTTAAAACTAATTTATCAGATTTAAAAAAGTTATCAAAAGATAATTTAGAAGCTGCAAATCAAATTAATGATGTTGATTTAAAAATCAATGTATTGCAAGAACAATTAAGATTGCAAGAAATAGAAAATGAAAATTTAAGAAATGAATTATTTGATGAAATTGCTAAAAATGCTTTATATAACTCAAATAATGATACTATAAAGTATGAGAGTAATTTTTCAGGAAATGTAAATTATTTAGATGAGGATTATATGAAACACAATTACTACAATGGTAATGTTCCAATTCCAGGAACTAAAATTACAAGAATAAATAACTATCGTATTAATAATGATATGGATAATATTTCTTATGAAGAAACACAAGAAATAATTAAGAGTGAACCAGTTACTCCAGTTAATGATTTTGTTGTTCAAAAAGAATCTAATAGTAATTGAGAAAAAGAAAATCAAAAAATTATTGATTTAGAAAATACTGTTCAAAGACAAGAAGAAGAAATTAATCGTTTAAGAAACATTGAAATGTCTAAACTATCTAAGTTGAATGATGAAGGTTATAAACAAAAAGAATTTATGAATTCTTTAGAACAAACTTTAAGCCAATTAAGAGAACTTTCAAGAGTACAAGCTCAAACAGTTGCTGATTTAGAAAGACAATCAAGAAAACTTGAAGAAGTTGAACAAAAAGTTAAAAGTGCATCTTTAAGAAATGAAGGTAATGATAATCTTGATTCAATCATTCAACAAAAATATAGAATCAAAAAAGATGATGAATATGTAAATGGTTTGAAAAAAATTGAAGAAGAAAGAAGAAAGATTGATGAAACTTTAGAACTTGAAAGATTAAGATTATTAACTGAAATTAATTTAGGTACTAAAAAACTTTCTGATTTACAACAAAAAAGTCAACAAGTTATTGTAGTTCCAACACCTACACCAAGTCCTGTTGTTACTGTACAACCAGCACCAGCAGTTGAACAGTCTCAAACTTCTGTTCAACCTGCAGTTAAGAAAGGTTTTTTTGGAAAACCTGCTTCATCAGAAAATCAATTAGTTACTGTAACTGGTGCTCCTAAAAGAAAAAGAAAACAACAAATTTTTTATGAAGTAAAAGTTCATACAACTCCAAAATTAACAAGAGCTGATATTGAAAAATAATTTTAAATTTGAAAAATAGCCAAGTTTATGCATCTTGGTTATTTTTTTTTATTTTGATAAAATTTAATGTATATTTAAAATACTTGGTGGTTTAATAATATGTCACAAATTATTCATGCCAAAGATTTACGTCCTGGTAATACATTTATTTTTAAAAATAATCTATATTTAGTTATTGAAAATTCATTTAACAAAACAGCAATGCGTGAAGGAATAGTTAAATGTAAAGTTAAAAATTTAAGAACTAGTTCTATCACAACTGAAGTTTTAACAGGTGAAAAATTAGAAAGAGCTATTGTTGATAAAGTTAAAGCTATTTTTTCTTATGAAGATAAAAATAATTTAGTTTTCATGGATAGTGAAACTTTTGAGCAAATAGAAATAGATGCAAATAAACTAAAATGAGAAAAGAAATTTATTGTGGATGGTTCAGAGGTAAATATTTTAAAATTTGGTGAAGAAGTTTTAAATGTTTCTTTACCTGATCAAGTTTCTTTAAAAGTTGAATTTGCTGAAGAAGCAGTTCAAGGAAATACAGTTCAAGCTGCAATGAAAAAAGCAAAATTAGAAACAGGATTAGAATTGGATGTTCCTCAATTTATTAAAACTGGAGATAAAGTTATAGTAAATACCACTTCTGGTCAATATGTTGGAAGGGATAAATAATATTGTGATGATTAAACTTTCCAATAATAAATATGGTTTTATAACTCTTGATGAAAAAAGAATTAGAAGTGTAATTGAAAAATTAATTTTTGATGTAGTTGATAAAAAAAATTTATTTAAAATAGATTTTAATATTAAAAAGGGATGTTTAAAGAAAGTTGAAATTTTTTTAAATAAAAATTGTCAAATTTCAATTGATGATCAAAAAATACTTTATAACCAAATTATGTTCATGTTATTAATGCATTTTGGAATAAGTAACAGTTTAGTTATTTTTAGTTATGAAAACTAGTGAAAAAAATAAAAATTTAGCTGAAAAAAATGAAAGTATGCAATCTTTAACTCAATGAAAAAAAAGGGTTGCTTGTTTTCGTTTTATTTATTCAGTTTTAGTAATGAACTTAAAAAGTAAGGACAGTATTTTAAAATTCAATGAAGAGCTTGCTTGATTAGGCGATAAACAAATGGCTAAAGTTATTGCTTATTTTATTAAAAATAAAAATTCTATTAAACTAAAAATTAAGTCATTTTTAAAAGAAAATTGGGACATTGATAGACTGAATAAAGTTGATTTAGCAATTTTAATGGAGTCTTTTTGTGAATACCAAGTTTTACAAATTGATAGAAAAATAATTATAGATCAAGCAATTGTTACAAGTAAAAGATATAGTGAAGACAAATCTTATAAATTTATTAATTTTGTTTTAGATAAAATTTTAATTAAATAAAATAATTAGTTATGCGTCAGTTTACAATTTTAATAAAAAACGGAAAAGTTTGTTTTTCAGATAGTGACTTAAAACACTTACAAGTTTTAAGAGTTAAACCAAATCAAAAAATTCAGTGTATTGATCAGGAAAACAATTTAGTTACTGTTGAAATTTTAAATTTAAATCCAATTAAAACTAGGATTATTAAAATAGTTAATAATCCTAGTTTTAATAATATTTCCTATGATATAACTTGCTATTTAGCAGTTATTAAAAAGCATAATTTTGAATTGGCTATACAAAAACTAAATGAATTAAATATTAAAAAAGTAGTACCAGTTTATTTTGATTATTCACAAAAAAACTATTTATTAAATTTTAATCGTTTAGAAAAAATTATTTTAGAATCAAAAAAACAGTGTAATCGAAGCACTAACTTAATTATTTCCCAACCAATTATTTTTGATGAAATGATAAAAGAACTTAAAAATTATAAAATAAATTTTTTGGCTTATGAAAAACAAAACAAAAGTGAATGAGATAAAATAAAGTTGAATGTAAATAGTACAAATAAAATTTCTTTTATAATAGGTCCAGAAGGTGGATTTAGTCAAAGAGAAATATTAAAATTGCAAAAAAATTGTTTATTTTTAAAATTAACTAATACAATTTTAAAATCAGAAACAGCAGCAATTTATTTGGCTTCAGTTCTAATAGAAAGGTTTTTTTGTGAGAAATAAAATATTTGATCATTTATTGCAAATTGCTAATGTGTGCTTTATTTTTGGTATTGCTTTAACTATTATTTTGGTTCATCAAAGTAGTAATGATGAAATAGTAATTAATTGAGCAAAATTGTATATTCCTTGTATCATTTTTTTAATTATTAGTTTAGTTATTGCAACAGTTTTTGCTATTTATAAAAAAAATTATTTTGTTTTAATTGGAATGCATATATCTAAAAGAAGTATTACTTTATATAAGTGAAGTGTTTATATGTTGTTTTTAAATATTTTTATAGCTATGTTAATGCTTTTTTTAGGTTTACTCCTTTTAAATGATAAACATGGTGAAGTTTTTTTTAAGAATGGTTATTTGTGAATTATTTTTGGTTTAGAAGCCTTTTTAACATTGGTAGATGTTGGAATTGATGCGGTTTGTAAATTACAAGTAAAATTAGATCTAGCACGTAAACGTGGCGGAAGTGATTTCTTATTATCAAAGGATTATAATAATGAAAAATTTGACTCAAAAGCAGATGCAGAATCAAAAAATTAATACATTTGCCATTCACACTCTTGGATGTAAAGTTAATCTTTTTGAATCTAATGTAATTAGAAATGATTTGCTTTTAAATGGTTTGGTTGAAGTCCCTTTTGATTCAAAAGCAGATGTTTATATTATCAATACTTGTTCAGTAACAAATAAAGCTGATTCAAAATCAAAGTTATATATTAGAAAAGCTTCAAGATCAAATAAAAATGGTATTGTTGTTGTTGCAGGATGCATGGCACAAATTAACCAAAAATTAATGAAGGAATTAAAAATTGATATTCAAATTGGTAATAAATATAAATATAGTATTTATGATTTGCTTTTAAATTATTCAAAAAACAAAGAAAAAATTTTAAAAATAGAAAATTTATTAAAAGAAAAAGTTTTTGAAAAAAATCAAAATATTAGTTTCAAAGAAAACACAAGAGCTTTTATTAAAATTCAAGATGGTTGCAATTTTATGTGCTCTTATTGTATTATCCCTTTTTCAAGAGGAAGACAAAGATCAAATGACTTAGAAACAATTATTAATGAAATTAAATTGCTTGTTGATGAAGGGTATAAAGAAATAGTTTTAACAGGTGTTAATACTGCTGGTTTTTTGGATAAAGATAAAAATAATTTTTATGATTTACTAGTTGCAATAAATCAAATTGAAAAAGATTTTAGAATTAGAATTTCTTCAGTTGAACCTTTTCAAATAAATGATAATATAGTGAATTTAATTGCTAATAATCCAAATAGATTTTGTCAACACTGACACATATGTTTGCAGTCAGGATCTGATAATGTTTTAAATAAAATGAATAGAAGGTATTCTTTAAAAGAATATGAGCAATTAATTAATAAAATAAGAACTATTAACCCTAACACATTATTTACAACTGATTATATTGTGGGATTTCCTTCTGAAGAAGAAAGCGATCATTTAAATTCAATTGAATTTTTAAAAAAAATAAATTTTTTTGATATGCACATTTTTCCTTATTCAAAAAGATATGGAACAAAATCATCTAGTTATAAAGAAATTCATGATGCAACAAAAAAAGAAAGATTTAAAAGTATTGCTGCTTTAAATTTTGCAAATAAATTTAAGATTTTAAAATCAAAAATTAATCAAGAATTAGAAGTTATTTTTGAAAACAAAAATAGTAATGATAAATATTATAGTGGTTACAGTTCTGAATATTGTCGAGTATATGTGGAATCTGAATATCCATTAGAAAATAAAATTTATAAAGTTAAAATTCAAAAGGTTTTAGCTGATGGTTTGTTTGGAATAATTCAATCATAAAATTTAAGTAAAAATTAGATTTTATGATTTTTTTAATATATAAAAATTAATAAAAACAGATTTTTATGACTCTTTTTTAAATTTTTATATATTAAAAAATTTTAAGATTTATTGTATTATTTTATGAGAATGTTTTTGGAGGTAAAAATTTATGGACATCTTTATGTCTGTTTTAGGTTATATAGGAGCTGTAGGAATTGCTTTTTTTAGTTTTCCTGAAATTATTAGATGTTTTAAAAACAAAAGCACTGTTGGTGTTAATGTTTGACTTTTTGGTTTATTAGCAATAAGTTCTGCTTGTTTTTGAATATCAGGTTTTTATAATGTTAATCAAGATATATTATCAGGTAATGATTTTTCATTTGGTTTAGCTGTTGCAATAGCAAATTTATTTAGTTTTCTTTCGCCAGTTATCATTTTAATTTATAAATCTATAAATGTATTGGTAGCAAAAAAGCACAATATGAGCGAAAAAGAATATCAAGAATACAAAAAACAAAATAAATAGTTTAATTAAATTATTTTTTAAATAAATAAAAAATCAAAAGTATATTTTGCTTTTTTATTTATTTCTTTTTAATAAGTTTTCACATTCTTGTTTAAAATTATCTCATTGATTTTGGTTAATTTCTAAACTAACTACATTTGCAATTGTTACATTTTCATTTGCTAAATAATTTATAGCTTCATTAAAATTATTAACTATTTTGTCTCCTCTTGCTTCACATGTATCTTTAACATAATCTAAAAGATTTTGATCACTTTCAAAGTATAAATAAATACTAATAAATGAAGAATAATCTAAAAAATAACCTTCTAATATTTTTTTATTAAATTTTATTTTTTCAATAATTAATTCAAATCCTTTTATGTTTTTTAGTATTCTTTTGTTGATAAAATTTTCAGTAATATTTTGACCATTTTTTCTTTTTATATTTTGACTAAAAAAATTTTTTCATTCTTCTTTATTTTCAATTATTAAAATATTTTCATTGTTTAAATTTTTTTTTAATTCTGAATAATTATTTGATTTAAATGGTGAAACCCAAATTGGCATT
>CAMWUV010000006.1 GCA_947177535.1 uncultured Mycoplasma sp. | reverse complement strand
TTAAAAGATTGATTATTTAGTAGACAAAGATACTGGGGTGAACCCTTTCCTGTGCTATTTGATGAAAAAGGAAACATTTTAATTGATGAAAATTTACCATTAGTTTTGCCAAAAACAAATAATATTAAACCAAGTGGTGATGGAAGATCTCCACTTGCTAATTTAACAGAATGAGTTAATGTAGAAATTGATGGTAAATTGTATAAAAGAGAAACAAACACAATGCCACAATGAGCAGGTTCATGTTGATACTATTTGGCTTATTTACTAAAAAATGGGGATGATTATATTCCTTTAAATTCTGAATCAGCTTATAAAATATTTCAACGTTGATTACCTGTTGATATTTATATTGGTGGTCAAGAACATGCTGTTTTACATTTGCTTTATTCTAGGTTTTGACATAAATTTCTATATGATATTAAAATTGTTCCTACTAAAGAACCTTTTTATAAAATTATTAATCAAGGAATGCTTTTATATAATGGTGAAAAAATGTCTAAATCAAAAGGCAATGTTGTAAATCCTAGTGATATTGTAGTTTCCCATGGTGCAGATGTATTGCGGCTATATATAATGTTTATGGGTCCACTAACAGCATCACTTCCGTGAGAAGATAGTGGAATAGATGGAATATATAAATGAGTTCAAAGAGTTTATCGTTTGTTTGAAACAAAGTCAATTGATCAAAAATTTAATGATTTAGAATTGGAAAAAAAATATCATCAATTCATTAAAAAAGTTTCTGAATTTATTGAAAAACTAGATTTTAATTTAGCAATATCTGAAATGATGGTATTTGTAAATGAATGTTATAAATACGATAAATTAAATTATAACTATATGTTGAATTTTTGTATTGTATTAAGTAGCTTTGCACCATTTATTAGTGAAGAAATTAATAGTGAATTTTTAAAAAATAAAAATTTTATTTCACAAAATGAATGACCAAAATATGATTCTTCAAAAATTATTGAAAAATTCATTAAATTGCCAATTCAGATTAATGGTAAAATTAGAGAAGTTTTAGAAATTAATCTTGGATTAAGTGAAAAAGAAATTTTTGATTTAGCAATAAATAATCCAAAAATAAAAACTTGAATTACTAACAAAGAAATTATCAAATATATTTATGTTGAAAATAAAATTCTGAATTTAATTATTAAATAATCATATAAAATTATTATTAGTCTTAAGGAGTAAAATATGGCTGTAAAAAGAAGTATTAGACTTGAGTGCAATGAGTGTAAAGAAATTAATTATTTAACATTTAAAAACTCAAAAAAACATCCTGAAAAATTGGAGCTTAATAAATATTGTTCAAGATGTAGAAAAACACAAGTTCATAAAGAAACAAAAAAGAAATAAATTTATTGAAGATTAAAAAGGATTTAATATGTCATACAAAACAGAATTAGTTAAATATGCTCTAGAAATTAATAAAGCTGATGCTTTTTTAATTGTTTCAGATACTAATCGTTTTTGAATATCTGAATTTAGTTCATCAGCTGGATATGTAATTGCTACAAAAAAAATAGTTTATTTATTTTTAGATAAAAGATATTATCAAAAAGCAATTGATACAATTAATGATGTTGATATTAAAATAATTTGTTTTACTTCTAAAAATCAAATATTAGAATGTTTAAAAGAAAATAATGTAAAAACATTAATGGTTGAAAAAGAATATTTTTCTTTTGATGACTATATTTTTGTTAAAAACTCAATTAAAAATATAATTAATTTTTCGAGTGACATTTTAAGAATTCAAAAGACTGAATTTGAAGTTTTTAATATTCAAAGAGCAGCAGACATCACTTGTGAAACATTAAATTGAATACAAGAACAAAATTTAATTGGATTAACTGAAATTGAAGTAGCTAATATGGTAACATGCCATATGTTAGAGTTAGGTGCTGCTAAAAATTCATTTGATACAATTGTTGCTAGTGGGAAAAATGGAGCTTATCCCCACCATAAACCTACTAAAAAAATAATTGAAGATAATGAATTTGTAACGATTGATATGGGTTGTATTTATAATGGATATTGTTCAGATGTTACAAGAACATTTCCAATTGGATTTCCAAATGAAATGTTAATTGATGCATATAAAGCTGTATACCATGCAAATTCTTTAGGAATTGAAAAAGCAATTTATAAATCAGTTGGTAAAGATGTTGATAAAATTTGTCGAGATACAATTGCTTCTTATGGGTATAAAGATTTTTTTGTTCATGGGACAGGTCATGGTGTTGGTATAAATGTTCATGAATTGCCAAATGTTTCTCCAACATATGAAGGTAAATTAGAACATAATTCAATTATTACTATAGAACCTGGAATTTATATTCCAGATCTTGGTGGTATTAGAATTGAAGATATGGTTTTAGTTAAAAAAGATGGTTCTGTTTTGATGACAGAAAAAGGGAAACGTTGAATTTTTAATTAATTAAATAAAAAAATTTAACATTTTTGTTGAATTTTTTTTATTACCACTTATTTACTTTAGGTGAATAATTTCTTGTATGATAAATATAAATTTAATAAATATGGAGTTAGAAAAAAATATGAGTAATTCTGTTGTTAACTCATTAAAACAAGTAGAAAAATTTTTAGAAGATAAAAAAGAAGATCAGTTTCTTTCTTTAAATGTTACTAGAATTGAAGTGCTTAAAAAAATTCATAGTTGAATTTTGACTAATATAAATGAAATAGTTACTAGTTTACAAAAAGATTTAAATAAGTCTGAAATTGAAACTTTATTATCTGAAATTTATATAGTTTTAAATCAAATTACTTTTTATATTAAAAATATAAAAAAATTTTTTAAAGAAAAAAAAGTTAGAAGAAATGGAATTCTAAGTTTGAGATCAACTGGATATGTTGCATATAAATCATTAGGAACTACTTTAATTGTTTCTCCATTTAATTATCCCTTTCATTTATCAGTTTTACCTTTAATTACAAATATTGCAGCAGGTAATTATTCAATTTTAAAAAATTCACCAAAATCTTTAAAAACAAGCAGAGTTATTTTAAAAATGATTCAAGAACTTAATTTAGGAAACATTATTTGTTTTCTTGATGAAAATTCAGATAAAGAATTCATATTTGATATTATTTCAATGAAACCAGATTTATTGTTTTATACAGGTGGGAAAAATTTTGGAGATGAATTAAAAAGACAAGCAACTTTAAATGATGTTAAAGTCATTTTGGAATTAGGGTCTGCTTCACCTGTGATTGTTGATGAATCAGCAGATATTCAACTTGCAGCAAAAAGAATAGTTTGGGGAAAGCTTTTTAATTTAGGACAAACATGTGTTGCTCCTAATTCAATTTTTTGTGATGAAAAAGTTATTGATAAACTAATTAGTTCAATTAATTTTGAAATAACAACACAATATGATTTAGAAAAATTTGAATTTGCTAAAATAATTGATTCAAATGCACTAGAAAAAATTACTAATTTAGTCAAAAACTTAACAGGTACAGATTTGGATTTTGATAAAACAGACTTAAGAATCAAACCTACTATAATTAAAGTTCAAGAAAATAATTCAATTTTATTTGAAGAAATATTTGGACCAGTTTTATTTATTACTTCTTTTAAAAATTTAACGGACTTTTGTAAAAAGTTTAAAAATAAAATTAATGGTAGTTTAGCTTTATATGTTTTTTCAAATAATGAATATAACATAAAAAATATCTCTGACTCTTTTCAATATGGTTCATTAGGAATAAATGAAGTATTATTACAAGTTTCAAATATTCATTTACCATTTGGAGGTGTTAAAACTAGTGGAATTGGAAGATATCACGGTTTATTTGGATTGCAAGAATTTAGTAATCAAATTGCAATTTTAAAAGGATCAAAAAAGGATATAAGTTTTAGGTATTTTAATAAAATTTCTAAGTATAAAAGTATTATTAAAATGCTATCAAAAAAATAAATATTATGAATCAAGATTTACAAAAAAAATGAGAGAGATTTTCTAAATTTTTTTTAATTGATAAAAAAAATACAAAGAATATAGTTTATTTCCATGCATTCACTGGAAGTTATAAAAACAAAAGTAATATTAGTGATAAATTTTTAAATTGTAATTTTTACGCTTTTGATATGCCAGGTCATGGTCAAACACCAGTTATTAATGAAAGTGAAATTTCTATACAAAATTTTGCTGAATTAGGTATTCAATTTATATTAGACTATGATATAAAAAACATCATTTTATTTGGCCATTCAATGGGTGGTGGAATTTGTAATATTATTGCTAATGATTCTAGAATTGCAAATAGAATTGAAAAAATTATTTTAGAATCACCTGCTAACCCTGCAAGTAAAAAAAATTATGAAACAATTATTAAACATTTAATTCCTGATAATTTAGATGAAATGAAAATGATTGGAAATGAATTATTTTATGATCCCATTTCTTTTTTTGGTTCAGAAAAAAATTACTCTAGATTTATTAGTATGGAATTTCAAAGATTACAAAAACAAAAAATTTTAAAAAGAATTATTGAAAAAGAAAACCAAGATGAGTTAAATACTGGAGCTCAACAAGCAATCTTAAATAATAAAAAGCCAACACTATTGATTTTAGGGAAAGAAGATAATATCATTCCTTATGATGAGAGTGTTTTAATTTTTCAGCAAAATCCTGTTTTTAAAATTTTTACTATTGAAAATGCTAAACATGTTCCTATTGCTGAAAAAACAGAAATTGCTTTAACTAAAATAAATGATTTTATAAAACAACTATAAAAATTTATTTATACATTTTACTGGTGGAGTAGTTATGCACAAAAAACTATTTGATGTTGCAATTATAGAAAATTACACAATTAATGATAAGGTTAAAGAACAATTAACTTTATCAGACATTCATAAGACTCCTTTGTATGCTGATGAGTATGAAAATTTTCTTTTAAAAATTGAAAATGAAATTTTAAAAGAAAAAGATTTAGAAAAAGAACTTTGAATAATTAATAATTCTAATAAGGTTCATTCAAGATCAAGAAATTTAATTAAAAAATTTAAATATTAATATAAGTGTATAAAATTTTATTATATACCTTTATTTTTGATTTTCATTAAATAAAATTTGTTTTTTATTTTTTTACATAATATAATATAAGAGTATCTTTATGGTTTATACATTTAACTAAACTTATATTTTTTTGAGGAAATTGAATATGGCTAAAGAAAAGGATTTAAATGTTCAAGAAGTTGAAGGACAACCTGAAGCTGTTGAAACTAAGAAAACTGCTTCAGTAGATGATAATACTGATCATTTAGATTTTGAGTATGATAGTGAAGAGTTTAAAAAGAATTTACAATTATATTCAAAAATTATAGATAGAAGCGATGAAATAGTTGCTACTATTTATAAGTTTATGAACAAAACTTTAGATGCTCCTAGTAAGGCTGAAATTGAGTTATACCGTAAATCAATTATTATGGCCATTAGAAAAGGTAATCATAAAAAATATGGTTATTTGTATAAAATAATAGCTAAAAATGTTTATGATTACAAAGAGCATGTAAGAGATCAAAACTATAAAGCAAATAATCAAGTTATTATTAATCCAAATATATTTGCTATTTCTTGAAATGATTTACAAGCAAATATTAGAGATCGTTTAAGAAACACTGATTCTGAAATGCTAACACCTGAAAATTTAGAAAAAGCTTATAAAGGTGAATTAGATAAAGTTAAAAAGCTATATGAAAAATTAAAAGATATGGCTGATAATGGTGTAGAAGTTCCAAGTGATGTGATGAACATGACAAGAAGTACAATGTTAAAATTAACAGATTTGGTAAATATTTTCATGTTAGAAAATTTTGATGAACTTCAACCAATGATGCAAGAAATTCAAATGTTTGAAAAGCACCATACTTTCACAGATAGCGCAAATAATTCTATCTTTATTGATGCAAATTTTAAAAGTATTACAAATCTTACACAACCTGTAAATGATACAGATGCAGCAACTAAAAAATATGTAGATGAACAAATTGAAAGAGTTTTAATGCAAATTAATTCTAAATAATATCATTGAATTAGAGTAATATATAGGAGAAAAGTCGATGAATAATGATAAATTAAGAAACTTGAGCAATCAAGAAATTGAACAAATCAAATTAGAAGCTGAAAAAACTAGACAACAAGTTGTTAATGTTATTAGTAAAGTATCTAAAAATACTGTAGAAAGAGAAGAAGTTTTAAAATTATCTTTTCTTTGTGCAATGGCTGGAGAGTCAATTTTTATGTTAGGTCCTCCAGGGATTGCTAAATCTTTAGTTTCAAGAAAAGTTGCTGATATTTTTAAAAATTCAAATACTTTTGAAGTTTTAATGAACAGATATAGTACTCCAGATGAAATTTTTGGACCAATTGATATTATTGAATTAAAACAAGGTAGATATGTAAGAAAAACTGAAGGTTATTTACCTACTGCTGAAATTGGGTTCTTGGATGAAATTTGAAAAGCATCATCTTCAATTCAGAACGCTTTATTGATGATTATTAATGAAAAAATATTTATTAATGATGGTAAACCAGTCAGAGTTCCATTAGCATTATTAATTGCTGCATCAAACGAGTTGCCTGAGAGAAATAAAGGTCTAGAAGCGTTATGAGACCGTTTCATTATTAGAGTTGATATGAAACCAATTCAAGCTGAAGAAAAATTACTTAACTTGATTGACAATCCTGTAAATATCTTAGATGAACAAGAACTTTCTGAATCTGAAAAATTTGAATTATCTTATTTAAAAACAGTTGCTAAGAATACTTATTATGTTGAAATTCCTAAAAACGTAAAAAGATTTATTTCATTACTAAGAAAGAAAATTGAAGAGTTTAACAATAAGGTTAGAGAAGTTAATCAAAACCCAAATGATTTTGATTTAATTTATGTTTCTGACCGTAAATGAAAAAAAATTGGATCATTACTTAGAACTTCAGCATATTTAAATGGTAGATTGCATGTTGATGTAACTGATTGTTTTATTTTGCAAAATGTAATTTGAAACAATACAACTCAAATTCCAGAAATTATTAAAATGATTAATGATACAGCTTCATCAATTGAATATGGTATTGATGGAAGATATGCATATGCTGTAGAATCATTTAATAAAATTAGAGAAACAATTATTGATAACATTGCTATTCATGAAAAAAAGGCAAATGTTGTTATTAAACCATATAGAAATAAACAAGGTGTTTATTATTACTTCATGGATGGAGAAAAAAATAAATATTTCTTCAAAAAAGAAGATATTGATAATATTCCAAAAAATGACAACTTTGAAGTTATGGATTGAATGGTTAATTATTGTACAGCTGAAGAATTTAAAACAAGTACTTCTCCATCTAGACGTGCATTGATTAAATATGATGGAACTAATTTCTTTGTATATAAAGATGCAAATGAAAATGGTGAAAAAATCAAAATTTATACTAACTTTGAAGAAAAAGAAGTTGATCACTATCGTTTAGTTAGACCAACAGTTGATTTTATAAAAGATATTAAAAATACTGCCACTACTTTAATCAATAGAATTAACTTAGATATTGATGGTTTAAAAATATTGAGAGAAAAAAGATTTGATGGAGTAACAGCAAATAATATTTTTGTTGAGAAAAAAGATTTAGGTTTCTTAAAAGAAGCTATTGAAGACTCTATTCAAAAACTTGAAGAAATAGTTGACAAAACTAAAGACATGTTTGTATACATTAAGTTAATTAACTATGGATTTACAACAAAAGATAAAGACAAAATTTTACCAACATTAAATAGTTAATTTTACCAATTAACTATTTATTTTATTAATACATATATTAGAAGCAGGAATTAACTATGATATTTAAAGAAATAGATATTGTAAACCAAATAGTTAGTCTTTTAGAAGAAAGTCAAACAACAGTTTTAAAACTTTATTACTTTGTTAATGGTGAAGGTAATAACCCAACTAAAGCACAGTATGATAAGTTTAAAAAAGAACTGATTAATTCTGTTAAAAGAAAAAAAGAAAATGCATTGAATTTATTTCCAATCATTAAATACTTTGAAACTAAAAGAATGACTGAAGATGATTTAAAAGCAAATGAAACTTTATTTACTGTTCCAACTGATGAAAAAATAGCTATTGCTTCTCCAATTAAAGTTTTAGACCAATTTCCAGAAACTAAAGAATATGATTTAAGTATTTTATGAGATTTATCTAAAATTGAAGAAAGAGAATCACAATTATTTAAAGCAGTAGAGAACTACTTTAATATTGTTAAAGATGATGAAAATTTAAAAAAATTTATTCGTAACATTGGAACTTACATCAATGAAAATCTTGAACTTGTAGAACAAGAAAAAGATATGTTTATGGAAAATATTCCTCAAGAAACATTTGCTTTATATCAAAGTAGCGATTTAAATAATTTAATTCCTAATGAAATTGCACAACTTGATGATTCTGATTTAGAAATTATCTTTTTGAAAAATTACATTGAACAAAAGTTATTAACTTATCAACTTTGAGGAATTGAAAGAGAACTTCAAGAAGAATGAATTATTCGTCAAAAAGATATCGGTGAAAGAGGACCAATTTTCATTTGTTTAGATACATCAGGATCTATGCGTAATATGAAAGAAATTATTTCTAAAGCTTTAACTTTAGTTTTTGTTAGAGAATTAGAAAGATTAAATATGAATATTGTTTTTATTCCTTTTTCAATGGATGCTAAATTCTATGATTTGTATAATAGTCAAGTAAAATTTAAAACAGTTAAAATGAATTTAAGAAAATCATTTTATGGTGGAACTGATTTAGAAAAGTTATTTACAACAATAGAAAGTGTAATTCATAAAAACAAATATAATAAAGCAAATATTTTGTTAATATCTGATTTTGTGTTTAAAAAATTACCAAAAAATATTTTGAAAAAAATGGAAAAAATTAAAGAATTTGGACATAAGTTCCATTCACTTGCAATCAATGACCAAAATTATAAAAATGAACTATTAAAGCATTTTAACACTAACTGATCATATACATATAACTGAAAATCAAATAGTGAAATAATTGAAGATGAGTTGATTAATGAATTAATGAGTGCTTCTTCATTGACAATGGATGTTATTGACACTGTTCAAACTTTTGGAATTATTAAAAAAATTAAAGATTATGATTTTGTAGAAAATAAAGAAGAAATGCTTAAAAATTTAAATGAAAGTCTTGATTTAAATAAGTCAATTGATTTATCTGCTTATGATGATATTCAATTAGAATAGGTTAATAATTTATTATTTTACAAAAAGTGTTTACATATAGGTGTAAACACTTTTTTGTTTTCAATTATTTTTTTTATTCATACAGCATATATATACTGTATTTATTTTATTTTGAAATAAAATTAGGATTTGAAGTGCTGAATCATCATTTTAAATTAACTTAATTTTTTTTATTTTTTAAAATTTATAATTAGTTTTACTGATAAATTTTAACAATTGATAATATGGAGAAAATTATGAAAGTAGATTTAACAAAGCCAATAATTTTAGAAACTAAGAAAATATTAGTAGGTCAACAGGCTCCAGATTTTTGTTTAGCAAAATTAGATGGAAAAGTAATTGATGATGTTTGCTTAAAAGATTTTGGAAATTCAATTAAAGTAATTTCTTGTTTTCCTTCAATTGACACAGGTGTTTGTGATTTGCAAACTAAAAAATTGCACGAAGAATATGGCAATGTAAAAGAGATATCTTTACTAAATGTTAGTGCTGATTTAGTGTTTGCTTTTAATAAATGATGTGGAGCAAATGACATAAAAAATATTTTTATGCTATCTGATTATAGAGACCATAAATTTGCAAAAGATTATGGCGTTAATATTTTGCATGCTAATATTATTTATCGTTCTGTTTTTATTATTGACCAACAAAATATTGTAAGATATGTTCAATTAGCTAAAGGAATATCTGAACCACTTGATTTTTATAGCATTAAACTAGCAATAAATAATTTATTAAACAGAGATATTTAATATAATAATAAGTGATGTTAATGATAGTTGACTGCTATTTTAAAATAGAGGAAAGTCCATGCTAACACTATCTGTGATGATAGTAGTGTTTGTGCAGATATATAAAAAATAAAATCTGGGAGTCCAAAAGACTTATGACTTTACAATAACCTAAAGAAATAACTTTCCATGGTTAAGTAAATAAAGTGCCACAGAGACGAGCAAAAAAGAAATTTTTTGTATGAAACGCGGTAAACTCCACAAGTTAGAAACCTAAATTTTGGTAAGGGAACTGCTTTATGAAAGAAAAGAATTTCATAGCGGAAGAATATTATATTCTTAGATAAATAGTCAACATCTAGATAATAGATACAGAACATGGCTTATTTCATTAACTTTTAATATAAGGATTATCTCCTTATATTTTTTTATTTCACAAAAAGTAAAATTTATAGAATAAAACCTTATATTTTTTAATAATGTTATATATTTAATATATTATATTAAAAAGAAAGAACAATATTTTTATTATTAGTTATAAAAGTCTTTATTAAATTTTCATAACTATTATTTAAAATTTGAAATACTAAAATGATGATATTTAGAAATAAGATTAAAAAATTAGTATCGATTGGTGTGGTTTCAACTGTTCTTGCAACTTCTGGTACTGCAGTTTTAAGTTATTATTTAACAAGTTTAAACACTACTTATAATTCTGATAACAATATATCAAGTGTTAATAACAATTCTAATAATGCACTTGTTGATCAAAGAATTAGTAATTTACAAACTCCAGATTCTTTTTATGAAATTGACTCTAATCAATATTATAAAAATTTGAATTTAAAATCAGTTATATCTGATTATTCAAATAAACTAAAAAATGAGTCTATCAATAATGCCATTAAAACAATTAAAGTAAATAATCCTAATTTTGATATAAAAAACTTTGATCAAGATATTTTATTATTTTTAAAAAACATTTATTTAAATAGTAATAAAAAAATAGGTATTCAAATAGTAAAAAGTGAATTTAGTATTGGTGAAAAAATTAGTTTTAACTAT
>CAMWUV010000005.1 GCA_947177535.1 uncultured Mycoplasma sp. | reverse complement strand
AATTTAGAATTAAAAATTAATAGTATTCCAAGAAGAATGTTTAACTTCTTATCAAATAATGATATTTTTAAACAATATTAGACTGTAATAAAAATATCCATAATTAAATAAATTATGGATATTAAATGTGGTAGTATAGTGTTGCACTTCAAATTTCACTCAAGAAAAAAATACTTAAAGTTAGTAAAAAGATTTTAGTGTTTTTTTATATTCTTAATTAAATTTGAAAATAAATTTTTATTATCATTTCAGAAAGTTAGGAAATTAACTGAATAACTAACTCTAAATTTAATATAGAAAATATCATCCAAGTAAAACAACTTAAGAAAACTTAAGTTAATTTTTAGGTGAACTTTATAAATTTGATTGATACCAAACTAGATTATTATTTGGATCCATCTGTTAATTAACAAAAATATATTTGTAATGATAGTATTGTAAATTTATTAAAATATTTTCATAGCATTGAGTATACTGGCTTTAGCATGGTAGATAAAATAAATTCAACCTTTCAGTAATGATTCTTATTTAATTTCATTGTTAAAACAAAATCAAAAGACGGCTATTATTTAAGTGATAAAACTAATGATGATAAAAAATAAAATAATATTTTTTAGCAAGGTATGTGCTTTGAGATTAACTTATTTCTGATGACACACAAATTTATTAAAAATGAAAAAATAGCTGATGATGTTTTCGTTACCAAAATACTTATTAATAATAGTATGTTGTCTGTTAAAAAACTCTAACTACAAATAATTTTCAACAAAATATAAAAATTTTACATAATATTATAAAAGCTTATTTAGATATTTATTTCTTTAAACAAAATATTGAAGTAACTGGTGTTTGATTAGCCTTAAAATAACATGATTATTATGTTTATTGAAAATATAGCATTAAATTTAAAAATAAAGAACCTTTAAAATTACAGAAATAATTATTAAACATATTTTGCAATAATTGTATAAAATTAATAGATATAAGATTTACAATATGCAAAAAACAAAATCAATTTTAATTATCATTGATAATCAAGTAGGATTTAATACCACGGCAGAAACTAAAGAAATTGGCAAAAAAATAGCTAATCTCTCTAATCAAGATTATTTTGATTACATTATTGCAACTCAATATATAAATGATGAAAAATTAAAGACAAACCTTTTTACTAGGTTACAAAACTGACATTATTTAAAAACAGAACCAGAATATAAATATGTTGATAATTTAAAATATGATTATTCATTAATCAAACACACTTATACATGTGTTAATTTAGAATTATTAACTAAGTTAAAAGCAATAAATAATAATCAATTGCCACCTTGTGTATTTTTGGTAGGAATGGATACTGAATGCTGTGTTCTACAATCATCTGTTGGGTTATTTGAAAATGGTATTATTCCTATTTTACTAAAGAATTATGTGGCTTCTAATTCTGGGGTAGAAGCAGACGAAAGAGGAATAAAACTTTTTAAAAGATTAATTAGTAAAAACACAATTATTGAAAAAGAAATTAATAGTAAAAATGATGTTTTAAAAATAATTAAATCATTACAAAAATTTTTTAATTAAAACTTATTATTTATAAATAAATAAGTTTTAAAAACAAAATAAAAGAAGCATTATTAAATTGTGTGCTTCTTTTATTTTTTTATTTATAGATTATTTAATTGATTTAAAAGTACTTTTACCAGGATAAGTTGCTTTTGAGCCTAATTCATTTTCTATTTCAATTAATCTATTGTATTTAGCAATTCTTTCAGATCTAGACATTGATCCTGTTTTAATTTGCCCTGTACTTAAACCTACAGCAATATCTGCAATTGTAGTATCTTCAGTTTCACCAGATCTGTGAGAAACAACACAAGTTCATCCAGCTGCATGAGCTTCTTTAATTGTTTGAATAGTTTCAGATAAAGTACCAATTTGATTTACTTTAATTAAAACTGAATTAGCAACACCTGCTGCAATTCCTTCTTTAACTATTTTTGGATTTGTACAGAATAAATCATCACCTACAATTTGAATCTTATGTCCTAAATCTTTAACCATTAATTTAAATCCATCTCAGTCATTTTCAGCAATTCCATCTTCAATTGAAATGATAGGATAATTACTGCAAAGTTCATCCCAATATTGTACCATTTGTTGTGATGTTTTTACAGCTTCATTAGCTGATAAAATATTTGCATTTAATGCTTTTTCAAAAGTATATGTTTTGTTAGCTGAATCATATAATTCAGAAGTTGCTGGATCTAAAGCAAATGCAACGTCATTATCAACACCAGGTACATACCCTGCTTTCTTAACTGCTTCAACCATTAATTCTAGTGCTTCATCAGCATTTTTTAAGTTAGGAGCAAATCCCCCTTCATCACCTTTATTTGTATCTAATTTTTTAGATTTTAAAATGCTTTGTAAAGCATGAAAACATTCAGCTGCCATTCTAATAGCTTCTTTTATAGATTTAGCACCTACTGGCATAAACATAAATTCTTGAAAATCTATTGTATTGTCTGCATGTGCACCACCATTAATAACATTTAGCATTGGTACTGGCATAATTCAGTTATCATTGTTATCATTTAAAATGTTTTGTCTAATATATTTATAAAGTGGTTTTCCACTTAAAATTGCAGCTAATTTTGCTACTGCTAATGACACAGATAAAATTGCATTAGCACCTAGTTTTGCTTTATTAGCAGTTCCATCTAAATCAATCATAATTCTATCTATTTCAAATTGGTTACGACAATCCATTCCAACAATTCTAGGAGCTATAATTGTGTTAACATTATTAACAGCTTTTGTAACTCCTTTACCATTAAATCTTGTTTTGTCCCCATCACGCAATTCAACTGCTTCTCTTTCTCCAGTTGAAGCACCAGATGGTACCATTGCTTTTGCAAAAATATTTTCATGATAAACTTTTGCAGCAACTGTTGGAAAACCTCTTGAATCTAATACTTCATAAGCCTCAATTTTTGTAATTTTAAATTTGTTTGAAAAAACTAGCATTATTTCTCCTCATTTTAGTTTTTGTTAATAAATATTATTTTGGTAATAACCAAATTAATTATAATAAGTTTTTTAATAATTAATTAACAAGCAAATATTAATCATTATAATAAAATTTATTTTTTCTTTAATAGTGATGGTTTTTCCATTTCAGATGGAACTGGTAAACCCATAAAGTCTAAAATTGTTGGTGCAACATTTGCTAAGCTACCAGGTTTTCTAAATCTAATATTTTTATTGTTAGAAATAAAAATAACAGGATTAGTAGTGTGTTTTGTTACTGGTTCACCATTTTTATCAATCATTTCTTCAGCATTTCCATGATCTGCTGTAATAAACATTGTTCCACCTAATTCTTTAATTTTTTCATTAATTCTAGCTAATTGAGTATCCAACACTTCAATTGCTTTAACTGCTGGTTCATATTTTCCAGTATGACCAACCATATCAGCATTTGCAAAATTTAAAATAATAACATCATATTCATGCATTTTTTCAAGTAATTTATCAGTAATTTTTACTGCTGACATTTCTGGAATTTCATCATATGTTTTTACCTTTGGTGAATCAATTAAAATTTTATCTTCGTTTTTATATTCTGTTTCAATTCCACCATCAAAAAAGAATGTTACATGAGCATATTTTTCAGTTTCAGCAATTCTTAATTGCATTAGTCCATAATTTGAAATTACTTCACCAAAAGGGTTTTTAACAACAACTGTTGGAAATAAAATTGATGTTGGTGTAATTCCTTCATATGTCATCATTGTTGCATAATATATATTTTTTAAAGGATGCTCATTTTCTTCTTCATAAACTGTTGATCCACAAAATAAATGTGATAATTGTCTAGCTCTATCAGGTCTGAAATTAGCATGAATTACTACATCATTATCTTTAATATTCAAACTTCTATCATTTTTTCTAGCTGGTTCTAAAAATTCATCATAAATATTTTTATCATACTGATTTTGTACATAAGCAATTGGGTCATCAAAATAATTTGTTTCTAAACCCAGCAAGTTGTCATATGCAAGTTTAGTTCTTTCTCATCTTTTATCACGATCCATTGCATAAAATCTTCCTGAAATAGTTGCAATATGTCCATCATATTTATTTAAAACTTCTTCTAGTTTTTTTATTGAACTAATAATAGATTGCGGCTCAACATCCCTACCATCTCCAAAAATATGAATAATTGGTTTTAATCCATTTTTTGAAATAATTCTTATCATTTCAAAAATGTGATCTTCATGTGAATGCACACCACCTGGTGAAAGTAATCCCATAATATGAACATTGCTATTATTTTTTTTAGCAAAAGCTATTGCTTCTAATAAAGTTGGATTAGAATCAAATTTTTTAGTTTTAATATCATTATTAATTAGTGATAGCCCTGTATAAACAACTCTTCCTGCACCAATTGTTAAATGACCTACTTCAGAATTTCCAATTTGTCCTTCAGGTAATCCAACAAACTCTCCACTTGCTTCAATATAACAGTGGTCATAATTTTTAATTAAATCATCAAAAAAAGGAGTTTTTGCATTATAAATAGCATTTCCATTTACTTGCTTAGAAAAACCAAAACCATCTAAAATTGCTAATAAAACTGGTCTTTTACTCATTTTTTCCTCCTAGTTCAATTAACTTAACAAAATTTTCAGCTTTTAAACAAAATCCACCAACTAGTGCACCATTAATATTTTGTTGGCTAAAAAATTCAACAGCATTTTTATCATTAACAGATCCACCATACAAGACACAAATTCTATCAACACAAGCTTTACTATATTTTTCACTTAACTTGCTTCTTAATTTTGCAATTAAATCATTTACTTCTTTTCCTGTTGGAATCTTACCAGTTCCAATTGCTCAAACTGGTTCATACGCTAAAATAAGTCTATTTAAATATTTTTCATCAATTCCATCTAAAGCTTTAGCAGTTTGATTTCAAATAACATCAAAGGATTTATTTGCTTCATATTCTGTTAAAGTTTCTCCAATACAAACAACTGCTAGCATTTGGTTTTCTAAAAGTGATTTAGTTTTTAAATTAACAGTTTCATCAGTTTCATTAAACATCTGTCTTCTTTCTGAATGCCCAATGATTGAACCATTTATTCCACAGTCTTTTAATTGTGCTCATGAAATATTACCAGTGTATGCACCTTCATTTTTAAAGTGTGCATCTTGTGCTATTATACTTATTCCTTTTAAAATTTCTTTACCTTGTGATAAATAAATACTTGGTACAGCAACAGCATAACTAGCTTTATTACCAACCAATACTATTTTTTCATCAAATTCTTTTTTAAAATCTTTAATATCTTGCAATGTTTTAAACATTTTTCAATTAGCTATAATTATTTTTTTCATATGATTCCTTTATATATAAATAAATCTTTATTATTTTAATACAATTATTAAAAAAAGATAGATATGAAAAAATATATAAAAAATAATAAAAACTTAGTAAACAGTTTTTATTATTTTTAATTTTTGATCAACAATAATAGTAATATTATTCTCTAAATTTTTGTAAACAGTTCCTCTAATATCATTTTTTTGTAAAACTGAATATTCTAAACATTCTTCTAATTTTTCATGAATATATTCAATACTACTATTTTCTAAATGCAATCGTTCTCTAGCTCTTCTAATTGCATGATTAGTTATTCTGTAATTAAAAGGATTTGAATAATAACTCATATTTTTTCCTTACTAAATAATGGTAAGTCAAAAAACAAAAAATACATTAAATTTTTTCTCATTCTTTTTTATCAATCTCATAAAGTTTTTGATGAGAAAAAGGATGAGAATTATTTTTTTTAATTTGGTTATTTACTTGATTTTTCTTTCTGAATTTTTCTAAAATTAAATTGCAAGTTGCTAATTGCATAATAGATCCGATTGTTAGTGTGAAAAAATTAATAATAGATAATTTTTTCAAATCAGATTTTATGATGTTATCAATTTTTTTGCTTATTAAAAAATTTTTAATTGAAAAAAATAATCAAAAACAAATTGAGATAGAAAACATTGAAAAAGAAATTGCACAAATATAAACAGATAAAATTTTAGAATAAATTTTATTATCATCTCCTAAATATAAAAATGGATCATTTTTATCTTCAACTTGAATAATTTCATCAAAAGTTGGATTTTTAATTTCTTGATAAAAAACTTTTGTTAATCCCAAAATTCCAAATATTAAAAAAATAACAATTAATATCCCAAACACAATTGTGCCTATTGAATACTGTCTTAACTTTGCAACATAAATAGCCATATGTTAATTTTATAAAAATAAAAATATTTTAATAAAATTATTAATTTATTTCAATGAGTTAATATCTTGTTCAATAAGATTATTTACTCCTTTTACAATGTTATATTTTTCATTAACAAAAATATCGAAACTACCAAGACTTTTTATATCTTTATTATTCATTTCAAAGTTTGAAATACCCCAATAAATTCCAACAATATATAGCTGTTCATTTTTTTTAGCAACTAACATACTTCCAGATGCTCCTTCATCAGAATGACCATAAAAATATCCTGTATAACTAACATTTAAATAGTTTGTGTATCATTGTTCAGAATAATAATTATCAGTTATTTCTGAATTTTGTCTATAATTGTGATCTATAAAAGTTATTAATGTAGAAGACCCACTTAAATCATTATTTGGCTTGTTTAAAGTACTATATAAAGGTGAGAAAGAATCAGTTACTTTTTTATTAAAAGTGAAATTTGAAACAGGTTTTCATTCAATACTATTATTTTGTTTAGGGAACCCACCTGAATAAAAACTATAATTAGATAAATTAAGTTGATCATCAAGTATTTGAATTTTATCTTCATCAAAATTATTAATTCAATTTTTAATAAAATTATTATAAGAACTTTCAGTTTTCTTTATTTCATCAGAAAAGTTATTTTCATTAGTTGGAAAATAATACCTAAGTATACAAATATCTGTAACACCATAATATGAATTCTCATTTATATAATATTGTCTTGAATCACCATTTAAACTTAAGTCATAATCATTATCCATTAAAGTAGTATAAATTATAACTGGATTATCAACACTAAACTCTGGTGTTATTGAATTTAAACTTGTTGCATAACTAATTGCTGAACTAAAATTTTTTATATTTGAATAATCATTTATTTTATCGTTATTTCCATTTATAAAAGTATTATTAATAAAACTTATTGAATTTGCAACATGTAAATTTGTTGCTACATAATAATAGTCTCCACTTTTGCTTCAAATTCAACCAGTACCACTGATTGTTTTATCTGCAACATTAAAAATTAATCTTAAACTTCTTTGTTTAATTAATTCACTTTCTGATGTTTCAGTGTAATAATTTTTTTCATAAAGTTCATCATCACTTGTTGATGAACAAGATGATAAAGAAAAAATGAATCCAATTGAAAAAACACTAATAAAAAAATATTTTAATATCTTTGTAAATCTCATACTAAAAAATAATTATCAAATAGAATTATAAAATATAAAAAGAAAAACACCATAGTTTTATCTATGGTGTTTTTTAGGTCATTTTACTTGGAGCGGGTGATGGGAATCGAACCCACGTTAATAGCTTGGAAGGCTATAGTTCTACCATTGAACTACACCCGCACACTGGTGCTGGAGAAGGGACTTGAACCCTTACTACATTGCTGTAACAGGATTTTAAGTCCTGTGCGTCTACCATTCCGCCACTCCAGCTATCCAAAAATTTAAATGGTGTCCCATATAGGACTCGAACCTATGACCCCTTCATTAAAAGTGAAATGCTCTACCGCTGAGCTAATGGGACAAAAAGACCTAAGATGAGGTCTGTATTTTAAAGTAAATGGCTGGGCTGGTTGGGTTCGAACCAACGCATGATAGAGTCAAAGTCTATTGCCTTTCCGCTTGGCTACAGCCCAATAATGGTGGGCAGTGACGGATTCGAACCGCCGAAACACGAGGTAACTGATTTACAGTCAGCTGCGTTTGGCCACTTCGCTAACTACCCATAATGTTTGCAAAAATATATCACAAACATACTAATTATATATTATTTTCTAATATTTAAAAAATTTAGTTCTAAAGTTTTAATTAGAAATTTGAATAATTTTTACTTTATATGGTTCTTCAATTCCTTTTACATAAACTTCATCATTAACCTTTTTACCAAACACGCATTTAGCTAAAGGACATTCATTAGAAATTTTGTTTTGTGAAGGGTCTGATTCAATTGCACCAACTATTTTGTAAGTATAAGATTTACCATCTTGGTAATCTTTAATAGTTATTGTAGATCCTACAGTAACTATTTTTCCACTTGCTGATGCTTTTTCTTCTTTAATAATTTTTACATTACTTAAAATATCTTGAATTTGTTTAATTCTTGATTCTAATTGTGCTTGAACATTTTTAGCAGCATCATAATCAGCATTTTCTGATAAGTCACCTTGTTCTCTAGCTTCTTGAATTTGTTTAATAATTTCTGGTCTTCTTACATTAATTAAATGATTTAGTTCTTTTTCAAGATCCTTTTTTCCAGATTCTGTCATTAAGTTTTTGTTACTTGCCATATTTTAACTCCTAATAACTTATAAATTTTATCAAAAAAAACTAAAAAAATTTAACTAAAAATAGGCTTTAATTTTAATTAATTTGTTAACAAATTTTAAAATATTGCTTTTTAATTAAAATATGATAACTATATTTTGGGGAATAATATGAGATCAGTTGAAGAAACAAAACAAATATTAAATGTATTAATTAGAAATGATAAAAAACATTTAAAGTTTTTTGCAGATAAATACAATGAATTTGAAACTGCTAAAAATAATGGTGCAAACCTTTATTTTGTTGTAGAGGGAAGAAATTATTTAGTAACACAATATTTTGAATTAAAATACAACTTGGAAAAATCACAAAAAAATTCAAAATTAGAAGTTGAACAAAAACCATCTTTTGACACATATTTCATCAGATTACTAAATTCTTTTTGTAACTTTGAAGATAATGATTGTACTGAATGAATTTTAGATAATTATGAATATTTAAAAAATCGTGTAAAGCAAATTTATGGAGAAAATAAAACTTGTCACATCTATCAATTTAAATATGTAGAAAATGTTCAAGAAAATCCAAACAATAAATTTATTCAATTGTAAAAAAAATAAAAAACACTTTAAATCTAAAAGTGTTTTTTATTTTTATTTATGAAATTTTTATATATTTTTCATATGTTTGTTTGGCAGCATTTTTTTCAGCTTCTTTTTTTGTTTTCCCACAACCTATTCCATAAACTATCTCATCATAAACTAAAGATGACTGAAATAATCCATTTTTAAGTTCACATGTATTGTAATGTACTGTACTTGATTTTCTTTTTTTTCCAGATGAAATATTACTTTGAAATAATTCTTGAACAATGGACTTATAATCAACTGAATTAAATTCGCCACTATAAAAATATTTAAAAATTGTTTTCTCCAAAAAATTTAAAACTTCTTGCTCACCTTTATCAATAAAAATAGCTCCTGCAATAGATTCAAATAAGTCAGTTTTAATTTTTCTAGTATCTTTTTCTAAATCAATTCCTTTACCTATAAAAGCATAAGAAATCAGATCTAATTCTTCTGATGCTTTTTTAAATATTTCTGAGTTAACTAAATTTTTTCTAATTTCAGTCATTTCTTGTTCATTTAATTTTTTATTTTTATACTGAAACAAAAAAACAGAAACCAATTTAGAAATAATAGCATCACCTAAAAATTCTAATCGTTGATAAGTATATCCAACTCTTTTTTCATTATTATATGAATTATGTGTTAATGCTTCTGCATATAAATGAATTCGATTAGTTTTAATATTTAACTTTTTTAAAAGTTGTAAAATATCAAAACGCTTGTGATTTTGTTTAGTCATATTATTTAAATTCTTCTTTTAAAATTTCAATTAAATTTGCATTTATAGTTTCTTTTAATAATCTTAAAGAACTATAAAATTGTTTATAGTCAGCACTTCCATGAGTTTTTACAGCTATTTTATTTAAACCAATAACAATAGCTCCTGCATTATTTTTATAATCAAATTTCTTTTTTATTTTTAATAAATTAGGTAAAGAAAGCAAAAATCATAGTCATCCAAACAAAAGTTTTTTACGAGTATCTAATAAGGACTTAGCAACAGTTTTAAATGTTCCTTCTAATGCTTTTAAAGTTATATTTCCCACAAACCCATCTGAAACAATTAAATCTACAAGATTTCCTTCTAACAATTCTCTAGATTCAATAAAACCTATGTAGTTTAAACTTTTATTTTTTTTTAGCAATTTATTTGCTTCAATATGATAACTTAACCCTTTATTATCTTCGGTTCCAATATTTAGAATTCCAATTTTAGGATTTTGGATTTTTCTCACTTTTTCTATATATACTTTCCCCATTCTAGCAAAACTTACAAGATCTAAAGCGTCACATTCTTTATTAGCTCCAACATCGATGAAGTTTACTCCATTACCCTTTCTTGTTGGCATAAAAGGCATAAATCCAATTTTACTAATTCCTTTTATTTTTCCTAAAATTAAATAGGAAAGAAAAACAAAACAAGAAGTATTACCAGCTGATAAAACTCCATCAGCTTTATTAATTTTTACAAGTTCAATTGCCTGATACATTGAACTATTTTTTTTATTTCTAATTGATAAAGGATCATCAGTCATTAATATCTCTTCACTTGCATTATGAATAGTGAAATTATCTGATTTATTTAAATGTAATTTTATTTTAGATTCATCACCAACTAAAATTATTTTTACGTCTTTATTTTTTTTGCAAAAATCACGACATGCTTTAATTGATTCACTTATATCATTTTCATATCCCATTACATCTACAGAAAAAATCATAACATTCCTTAATTAAAGTAATATAGTCTTTAAATATTTTAAGCAAAATAAATAAAAAATACACAATCATTAAAAGATTGTGTATTTAATTAAAGACCTTTACTAAGCATTAATAGATGATTTGATTCTTTTCTTTTCATTTTTCTTAACAGTTAATACTGCAATTAAATATGAAAAACCTACTACTGCTAAAATTGCTGGAACAATAAAAGCATACACACAAGGTTGTCAAGCTGCTATTACAATAAACAAAATTAAAGCTAAAGATAAAATTGTAGAAATAGCAATTTTGTGAACTTTTTTCATTTAACCTCCATAAACCATAAAATCAATTCATATCACATGAACAATTCTGTATTATTATAATTTAATTTTTTTAATAATAAA
Source organism: uncultured Mycoplasma sp. (assembly GCA_947177535.1). Lineage (GTDB taxonomy): Bacteria > Bacillota_I > Bacilli_A > Mycoplasmatales > Mycoplasmoidaceae > Malacoplasma. The sequence continues at coordinate 1,642 of CAMWUV010000005.1, read as the reverse complement.
CAAATTATTTTTTAATGTCTTTTACATTTTTAATTAATTTATAAACACTTTCTATTTCCATTAAATTTTTATTTTCTGCTGAATAAACAAATCCTTCATTTTTTGCATATTTTGGAATAACATGCAAATGAAAGTGAAATATAACTTGACCAGCAATAGAACCTTGATTACTTAAAAAATTAATTCCTCAAGGTTTTAAATCTGATCTTTCTAATTTATCAGCAACTGATTTTGCTAAAGTGATAGTTTCATGTAAATAAAAATCATCACAATGAATCAAATCTATACAATGTCTTTTTGGAATGACTAATGTATGACCATTAGCTGCTGGATTTATATCCAAAAAAGCCATTGCATAAGCATTTTCTTCAATTAAATTACAAGGAATTTCTTTATTAATAATTTTGCAAAATAAACAACTTGTATTAGAACTTGGCATATTTTTTCCTTTTGTTTTCTTTATAATATAAATTTTATATTTTGTTTTAAATGGCTTATAAATATTTATTTTTTTAATTCTTTTTCTTTTTTTCTCTCACTAATTAAATTATCAATATGTGAAACTTCAGTATTTAACTTACTATCAATAACTTTAACAGTTACTGAACTAACACTAATTGGTTTAGTATTATCATTATTATCTAAAAGCAAGTTTTGATTATTACTAGTATTTTGGTTATTTAAAATAGGTTTATTTTGAGTATTTAAATTATTCTTTTTATTTTTTAAATCCTCTATTTTTTTGTTATTAAAATTGTCATTCATAATTTTACCTATCTAAAAATTTATTTAACTGTTAAATTATTAGAAAAAACATTATTATTAACTTTAATTAAATTACTATTTTTATTAAATGTTTCTATTTTTTCTATTTCACCATCTTTAATATAAATAACTTTAGTAGCTATTTTCACAAAACTAGGTTCATGAGTAACCATAACAATGGTTGTTTTAAATTTTTTATTAATTTCTAAAAAGAGGTCAATTATTTTTTTTGATGTTTCACTATCTAATGCTCCTGTTGGTTCATCACAAAGCATAATTTCAGGTTGCTTAATAATAGCTCTAGCAATAGCAACTCTTTGTCTTTGCCCACCCGATAGTTCATGTGGAAATTTTTCAAGTAAAGGCTCTATATCTACAATTTTTACAATGTCATCTATATTTAAAATTCTTTTTGATTTTTCAACAAGATTTTGACCCATTCTAATATTGTCATAACAACTTAATATTGGTATCAATCCATATCTTTGATAAATGTATGATATGTAATGTCTTCTAAATTTCACTAATTCTTTATCATTAATTGCATTTATATCAGTATTTTTAATAAAACAATTTCCACTAGTTGCTTTATCAATACCAGCAATAACATTTAATAAAGTTGTTTTACCACTACCACTAGGTCCTAAAATTATAGTTATTTCACCTTTATTAATTTCTAAATTAATGTTTTTTAAAATAGTAGTTTTAGCAGAACCAAGTTCTTTTACATCTTTTTGAATGTTTATGCATTTTATTTCTACATTTTCATTAAATTTGAAATTTGATACATTATTTCGAATATTTTTTTTCTTTTGCTGTGAAAAATCTATTTGTTTATACTTAGTTTTTTTTAATTTAATTTTTTTCATATCAGAAC
>CAMWUV010000004.1 GCA_947177535.1 uncultured Mycoplasma sp. | reverse complement strand
GTATATATATCTCTTAATTAATTATAATTCTTATTGAATTAATATATACAAAAGTAATTTTGCTCTTTTATTTAATATCCATTTTTATTTTTGTAATTTCTGTTAGTTAATTGGTTAAATAGGAAAGAAAATGATTTTAGAAAATAATAATTTTAATGTTAAGTCATTGAGAGTACCATTCAATAAGAAAGCAAATTTAAATAAAATTTATGAAAAAATTCAAAAGAAATATTCTTTAAGAGAATTTACTATTTATGCTTTTGTTGGTTATTACAGACATAAAAAAAACACTTTGTTAATTTGTTTTAGCAATCAAAAAATATTCATTGGAGATGAAAAAGATAAAGTCAATTTTTGTGGTGTCTATACATATAAAGATATAAGAAGTTTAAATTTTGTTCACAATGATAAAAATGATTTCACATCATATATAGAAATAGAAACTGAAAATTATAAAACTTTTAAGATCAAAGGTGTAGGAAAAGAAGAATTTAAAAAAATTAAAGATATTTTTAAACATCAAAAAGAAATATATGTTAAATCCTTTTTAGAAAAGGTATCTAATGAAGAAAAAAAATATGATTTAATTGATGAAAATTTTTCATATTCATCACTGTCTTCTATGATAAAAAAAGATGAAGACAAAAAAACAAGTGAAAATTTTGTTGAGAATGAAAATCTTGTTTGAAAAGAAAATTTTATTGAAGATTTACTAATTGAAAAATCTGAAAATTTAAATAATAAAAAAAATAAGCCTTCTGAAACTTTTTATGAATCATTAATTCAAGAGCAAGAAATAGTTTCAGATGATTTAGTTAGTCATTCAAATCTTTTAGCAGATTCTATTGAATCAACTAAAAATAAAAAAGTAGTTAATGATAGTTTAATTACAAATACAAATTCATTTAGTAGCTTTTTTTTAGCAAATTTATTTACAAATGAAGAAACACTTTTGCCTGGTGGTAAAAAAACAATTTTGGCTGATATTACAAAAGAATTAAATAAATTAAAATCTAAAAATTTAGCTATAAATGGAATTGATAATACAGCAATAAACCTTCAAAATAAAGTTTTAAAATTAAATACAGTTCCTGTAATTGTAGAAACAAAACCACTTAACGATACTACAAATGATGATTTAGAAAATCGTTTAATTTTTTCTAGAAATTGAATTGAATATACTAAGCACAATGTTACTGATAAAGTTTTAGGAGTTGATGCAAATGGTAACGGTGCATACATTGATATTTCAAAAGTAGGATCATCAAATGTTATTGATATTTTCAAAGCAAAAGAATACAAAATAAATGATGAAATAAGAAGTGGATTAAGATCTTCACAAACTATTTCATTTCTTGAAAAAAATGGAAGACCAGGTTTAGATTTTTTTTATAATAATTTAAAAACAAATGAAAAATTAAATGTTTTTAAATATGATGGCATTTTGTTTTTAGGAACTAAATATTATTTTAATGTTTATAATGAATTTTCAAAATTACAAAAAAAATATATAAAAATTTTTGTTGAAGACAAAAAACCTAATGGTGATATTTTTAGAAAATATGAATTAATTTTTGATGAAGATTTATTAACCTATAAAGCATATAATGAAAGATCACAATTAATAGATGATTCGTCTCCTAATTCAAGTTCATATGATTTAAAGTGATTAATGTTTTTTAAAGAATAAAATATATTAGTAAAATGTATTTGTTATAAATTATTTTGTTTAATATTAAAGGTTTTATTCATGGAATTAAGAAAAGTTAAAAAAGTTATTATACCTGCTGCTGGACTAGGTACAAGGTTTTTGCCTGCAACCAAAGCTATGCCTAAAGAAATGTTGCCTATTTTGGACAAACCAGCTATTCAATTTATTGTTGAAGAAATTGTTAATTCAGGAATAAAAGATATTCTTATTATTGTTTCACAATCAAAAAATTCAATTATGGATTATTTTGATTACTCTTTTGAGTTAGAAGAAAGATTAAAACAAAATAATAAAGAAAAAGAATATTTTCAAATTAGAGAAATAGCAGATATGGCTAGAATTCAATACATTAGACAAAAAGAACCTAAAGGATTGGGTAATGCAATTTTATGTGCAAAGCAATATGTAGGAAATGAACCGTTTGGAATTATTTTAGGTGATGAAATTGTTATTCAAACGGATTCAAATAGTATTCCTGCATTAAAACAATGTATTAATTTATTTGATGAAAAACAAAAATCAGTTGTTGGTATTCAAAAAGTTTTAAAAAAAGATGTTTCTAAATATGGTATTGTTGATTTATTTGACAAAATTAATGAAAAACATAGTTTTTCAAAAATAAAAAATATGATTGAAAAACCAAGTGAAGAAAAAAGTCCAAGTGATTTTGCAATTTTAGGAAGATATATTCTAACACCTGCTATTTTTGATGAACTTGAAAATATAAAAGTTGATAATATGAAAGAACTTGGGATTACTGAGGCTTTATTAAATTTATCAAAAAAAGAAGATGTTTATGCAAAATTATTTACTGGTAAAAGATATGATATAGGATCAAGGTTTGGTTATTTAAAAGCAACAATTGATCATTCATTAGCCAATCCTTTTATTAAAGAAGATTTGATGAATTATTTAAAAGAAATCTTGAAAAAAAATAAATAATAATTTTATTTAATAAAATTTAATTATACATAAAAAAATTTATTTATTATAAAAATTTTATAAAAAATGTTTGATTTATGATTTTCAATAAACTAAAATATATATAAATGATTAATTTTATAATCTTTCACATTATCGTTGGTATTGTTTTGAGGTAAATAGAAATGAAAAAATATTCTTTACTAGCCTTTTTGAAAAAACAAAAAAAAATTGTAATTTTAGGTACAATTGGAATTACTTCAGTTTTTGCATTTTCTTCAAGTTTAATTTTTTATAATCAAAAAAATGAAAACTTTAAAAATATAAACAATAATTTAAATGCACTTACTGATAATACAACTTCTCAAACTGATGCAATTTTTAGTGTAAATTACACTCAAAAACCCTTGAATAAGAGTGCTGATCAAGTTTTAAATTCAGACCTTGAAAATGTATTAACACCTAATTCTACAGTTACATCTTGATCTGTTGTTATTCTTCCTGTTACTGAACAAAACATAAACAAAGGTTATGTTAATTTTTTAGTTTATCAAACATATTTTAGTGGTACTAGTAACACAACAACTTTTGCAGATGCAACTAAATCTACTGCTGGAAATTCAAGTAATGTAAATTACAAAACAAACGATACTATTGATACTAGTTTATTAAATAAATATAAGGGTGATGCTTCTGCTGCACCAACTGCTAATAATGTTTTTTCAACAGAAAAAATAACTAATTTAAATAATTGAATTACTGCAGAAAAATACCAACTTGTGTGAAATTCGGAAGATTCTATTGAACAATTTGTATTAAATTCAACAGTTACAAATTTAGGTCCTGAAGATATTTGAAATAATTTTTTTAATACTAATAGTCTCCCACCACTTTTAGATGGTAATGAAAGTTCTAATGAACCATATACAAAAATTACTGTTAGTGTAGTTGATGCAAATGGAAATAATACAACTAGCAATATTGGTTTATACAAAGTTGAAATTGTTTTTGCTAATACTTCTAAATCTGATTGATTGAATAATTCTTTTCCTGAAGAATCAACAGGTGGCAATAATGCAAATGATACTGATAAAAAAACAATTACTATAACCAAACATATTGGTGGTTTTTTAGGTAGTGATGGAACTAGAAAAACAATAAATGTTAATGCTGAACAAAATTTTAGAAATTGAGTGATTGATAGTAGCTATTCTTTATTTAATGGTGCAACAGGAGAAAATCAACAAGTTTCAACTTTAACACCTTCACAATTTACTAGTCCATTAGGCGGAACTACTTCATTAATTAGTTTGTTTGATAGTGGTATAGGATTAAAAGATAGTGCAAATGGTAATCCTAAGCCAATTTTGACTTATTCATATGATAATCATCAATTTAATTTCTACAATTCTAGTGCAACAAATAATCAAGCATCTAGTAGTAGTGATATTACTGGTGGTATCTTACAAGATATAAATAATAATAATTCATCTTTAACGATTACAAATATTGAAACGATTCCTAATGATGAAAATGGAAGTTTACAATTAATTTTTACTTATAATGAATTTAGTATTTTTACAGGTCATATTATTTCTTCAACGTATGATTTAAATCTTCCATCAGCAACTTTTGCAGTTAATGAAAATGCTGCAAATAATTTAATTCTTTCTTGAAAAACAGCTGATGTTTTATCTAATTACGGTTTTACTTCATCATCTGATGTAGTAAATGAATTTAATAAAAACAAATATATAGGTGACCCATCAAGTGCTAATAAAGATGAAACTAAAGTTAATAATGAATTTGTAAGATTATTTACTAATCAATTTATTAATACAACTTCATCTATTTTATCAATGAATAGAAAAGCTACTATTCTATATGGTGAACCAACTACAAGTGATCCAATGGCTCCTGTTTTAGAAACTAATACTAATTACAATGAAATAACAGGTAATTATGAGGCATCATCAGGAATAGATAATAAAACTATAACAGTAAGATTAGAATTTGAAAATTGAAATGGATCAGGAGAAACTAAAATTTTTCAACAGTCTTTTTCTTTGCCATATTACAAGTATGATGGACAAAATGATGTTTTAACTGTTACTTGAAAAACAAATGATGCTGTAATCAATGAAAACCCTTCTTTTCCTAGTACTATTCCATCAAGTGTTGCTTATAGTTTAATTACATCATCAACAGCTTCTCCATTCAATTCATTCATTACAAGTGTTATTGGTGAAAGTGAAAACAATTTAAATATAAGTTTATTACCAGATGATATAAATGGAACAATAACTGTATTTTTAAGTAAAAAAACTGATAATACTACAAATCCAAATAATTATATTTATTCACAATTTTTTACAGGATTTGCAAAAAGTCAATCGACTACAGGTTTAGTTTCTTTCTCTTGATTACCACAGGACAATGTTTCATCTGAACTACTATCAATTCCATTAAATAGAGTTACGAAACAAGATGTGATTGATTATTATCTAAATAATATAGTTATGTTTCAAGATGGTACATTATCACTTAATAATATTCAAATAACACCTGTATTAAGTGATTCATCATTATTGGTTCAAGTTAATATACCACTTTTTAATCAAGAAGATGAAAATATGACAAACAGAGTTTTTGCTACAAGAATTACAGGTTTTATTACTAATTATTTTGAAAATGATACAAGATTTGATCCTCCAAAAAATTTAACTGCTGTAATTAGTGTTTCAGTTACAACTATTATTTCAGTTACATTAGGGATTGTTTTACTAGCTTTATTGTTAAGACGTGCAAGAATAAGAAATTTTAAAGATTATCATAATAATTTGCTAGAAAAAAATAATAATAAAAATTTAAATTTAAACAAAAATAAAAAAGAAAAAAAATAAAAAATTTAAATAGGTAACTAGTATGAAAAATTTAAAGAAAAAAATTTATGCATCTTTATTAACAATTGGAATATCTGGAGTTTTAACTGCAGGTACTTTTGTAGCAACACAAAAAATTAGTATAAATTGTGATGATTCAAGTAGTTTTTCTAAAATTTCAAGTAAATTAAATGCAGACACTGATACTACTGCTTCTTATCTGTTACCTTGAAATAAACTACAAAATACTAGTAATTTAAATTCACCTATTCAAAATATAGCTTTTGATAGTTCTGGTTCAACTTATGCTTTATTAACAACTTCAAAAAGTACTTATAAAAATAATAGTGCTACAGTTAATGGTTCAATTACAGATAAATTTAATAGAATTTCATATTATAAGATGTCTGATGGTAGCAGAATATGAAATCACACTGATAATGCTTTAAACGGAAGTACTTATGCAGAAGAATATTTGGCAATAGCATATGTTCCACCTTATTTAAATAGAAGTGCATATTTTGTAGCTATAGCAAAAGGAAATGATTCATCTTATTATGCAGTTTTAATTAAAGTTGATGATGGTAGTAAAGTTCAAGCTACTAAAATAAATACCACACTTTCAACTGATACAAAATTCTATATTGGTGTTAATTCAGTTAATACTTTTAATATTACTGTATATGGGATAGAAGCAACTTCAGAAAATAATAATAATAATATTAAATTAACTACTGTAAATTTTAAATCAACAGATACTAATGTTAATAACTGAACAAATTCTGGTGAAAATACTATTTCATTAGATAAAAATTTAATTAATAACTATTTTATTGATACTAATAAAACAGGTGCTACTTTAACTTCAAAAGTTACTCAATATTATACTGATAGTAATTATGTTTATTTTGTGTTTCAACAAAATTCTTTAAATGATAGTAATGCTATAAATAATTATGTGACAATTATGAGAGTTGCTACTGGTGGGAATATAGTAATAAACTCTAATTCATTGTATAGCATTAATTTATCTGCAGAGCAAGTAGCTTTAATGAAAACATCTAGTAGAAAAAATAATTTAACTGCTACAGTTGCTAATAATCAGTTTAATACAAGATTAATTTTATCTTCTTTTAATACTTCTACATATTTGTATACAGATATAAACAGTAATTCTTTTAATGCTTCAACACCTGCTCATTTATTAACAGTTGCATCTACTGCAAGTGCTTATATTGTTAGTATAAGTAATTTGTATACTAATACTTCAAATACTGCTAGTGGTGATTTTGTAGCTTTACTTAGTAATAATACAGCTGTTAGAATTAGATCAGATTTTAGTAGCATTTCACTTTTATATAATTTTAATAATTTAACAGCTAGTGGAAGTGACTCTAAGTTAATTTTTAATTTATTTACAAGACCTGGTGATGCAAGTTGATATGCACAAATGACAGATGGATCTATTATTCAATTTAGTGGAACTAATTTAGTTGGTCAATTAGGTAGTACATCAATTAATAGTAGAACTGAGTTTGTTGCTTCTTCAAGTTTATTATCAGAATCTGAAATTCCATCAAACATACTTTTTCAAAAAGTTAGTGATAATGGAACTAGTGAACTTAGTGAGTTTTCAACATTCATTAAAACAAATGCAAGTAAATTTTTTAGTGTTTCTTCATATGATTCTGTTTTTGGTGAACCAATTTTTGATGCTAAAGTAAGTTCAATTAGTAAAATTAATGAGACAAATAATTATACAGTTTCTATTAATTTTTATCAAAGCCTTAGAAAAATATCTAATGGAGTTATAGATTCTACTAATACAACTTCAGTTTGATTAGCTTCTAATAGTTATACTTTCACTAATGAAAATTGCTCTATTACTGTTGCTGAAAGAAGTAGTGTTACTGCTGAAATAACAAGTTTATTACCTAGTGAAGTAACAGAGAAAGAACTTGAAAAAATTCTAACAATTAAAAATGCCGGAAATTATTTAATGTATTTAGAACCAAATGATGTTGCTGGTGTTTTAACTGTAAAAATTAAATCTGATGCTGTTTGAATTGATAATAAGTTACTTTTAAATTACACACAATCAATAGATATTGGGTCTTCAAATAATCCTTATTTTAATGTTGATGTACTAAATGGATTAGATTCTTCTGTTAATCTAGTAACTGATCAATATTTGGAAGAAAATGCATTATTAAAAACGTCATTAATAAACAAATATTCAGGAACTTTACCATCAGCTGTCACTGCAAATGATATCATTGATGATTTCTTAATTTTTGGTAATGCTTTTTCAAATACAAAATTATTAACAAATGGTTTAATTGAAAAACCTTCATCAACAAATATTCAAATTTATCCAATTGATTCTGAAGGATATTTATATGTTACTGTTATTGTCCCAAAAATAGGGAATAAAACAAATGTTAGATATTCATTTGTAACTGCTCAAGTTTTTAAAAAAGATTTTACTACAAATCAAAATGTTTTTTTAGATTTCATTAGCAATCAAACTGTATTAAATTCAACTTATACAGTCGGTAGTGGTCAAGCTGCTGCAACGTATAATTTAAACACGCTAACACCTTCTTCAATTGTGTCTTTAATAAATAATGACAAATCTGCATTATTTTTGTTTATGAACATGTCAAATTATATTTTTAATATAATAGCAGGACTAGATGAAAATAATAAGGATGTTGTTACGCTAACTATAAATCCAAATGATTCATTAGGGACTTTAACAATTGGAATTAGATTTAATGAAGAAATAAGTGGTTTACTTTCATCATATTCTTGTGAATTTTCTGGTTTTACAACATCTAATACAAATCAATCAGGTGCACCAACAGATATGCCTAAGTTTTCTTGAGGTACTATAGATGTTAATGCTTTTAATTCTTTAAAACCATCTCAAATAACACCTTCATATTTAGAAACTAATTTCCCAAACTTATTTGTTTTTGAAAATTCAGCTCAACAATTAAGTCATAAAGTTGATGTTATTCCAATGAGCTCATCAGGTGCTATTCAAGTTACTATAACTTTTTATGATTGATGAGAACAACAAGAAGTTGAAGGACAAACTAAGACAGTAAAAATTCCAGAAAAATCTTTCTCTACAGTTTTAACAAATGGATTAAGTGGTGGAATTCAAAATTCAATTGATAGTATTATTTGAAAGTCTTTTTATGAATTGACTAATTCAAATGCTGCTCTTACATCCTCAACAGCATCTAATGCACTTAGTTTAATTGAAAGTTCAGCTCAAACTAATTTAGAAAGACTTCAATTAGTTTCTAATTTATCAAATTCTTTATTAACTAGTTTATCAGAAGAAATTCAGCAAAATCCTGATGCTTTATCACTTTCAATTACTCCAGATGATTCACAAGGAACATTGTCAATGTATGCAAGAATTACAATAGATGGTTCAACATACAATTATAGTAGTATTCTTTCTGGATTTACTTTACAAAATGCTGATTATTCAGTTTCTTTAGCTTTAGATACTTCAGAATCTGCTTTAGCTTTAAAAAATATAATTCCTTCTAATTTATCAGATGAACAAATTGCTTCTTTAGTTAACATTAGTTTAGGTAATGATTTAGAAAAAGAAGTAATTACTTCTTATGATGATATTAAAGGTACCTTAAAATTAACAGTTAATTTATATAAAAGTGGTGTTGTTGTTGCTTCTACTGAAAGAACTTATACAGGGTTTGCAACTGCACCTATTAGATATGATGGAACAAATATTTTAATTGTTATAGTTGCAGTTATTGTTCCACTTTTACTGTTACTTACGCCAATTCTTTACATAATCTTATTTAAAACTAGAAGAGACATTAAAAAATTATCTAAAGTTCTTGATGTTAGATTATCTGAAGAAAGTAAAAAGAAAAGATATGTTGATGTTAATAAAGTTGAAGACTTACTGAAATTAGATAGTGATAGATTTTAATTTATTAAAAGAAAGGGAAAAATATGAAAAACACTCTAGTATTTCTTGTTACTGAAGGTATAGGATTAAATAAAAAATGAAAAGGAAATTATTTAAAGTTAGCTAATAAGCCAAATATAAATTATTTAATTTCTGGTATTTATCCTTGAGCAATAATTAGTAATGATAGAAAAAAAGATCCATTAGTTCCTAAAAAAAGCAACCCTTCTATTAAAAGAGATGTGGATTCAAATTTTTATGAAATGTTTTATGGTCAGACTGATATTAAAACATATTTAGAATTATTGAATGAACAAATAACTAGTAAATCTTTACATAATTTAGAAGTATTTGACAATTTAGTTAAAAGATCAAATGAAACAAATTCTAAATTAGTTCATATTTTTTCAATGCTATCTAAAAATAACACTAAGTTAAATTTAGTTAACTTTTATTACATTATTAATATTTTAATCAAAAAAGGATTAAGACCTGTATTACATTTAATAGGTGATGGTCAAGAAGAAAAAATTTATAGTTTTAGTGAAAATTTAGAAGAATTTAATAAATTTTTAATAAAAAGAAATACTCCAATTATTTCAATTGCTGGAAGAAATCATGTTTTTGGTAAAAAAGGTCATTCATATTTAGAAAATACACACATCATGAATTATTTTGAAACAATTTGTGGTTTAGGTGAAAAAGCATTTAGTAATGCTACTGAATATGCAAGCGAAAACTTAGCTAATCAAATAATGGATGCAAATATTGAACCTGCATACAATGGTTTGATTGATGATTGTTTTTTATCAAAAAAAGATATAGCATTGTTTTTAAATAGTGATTCAGATGATTTTGCCCCTCTTGCAAAAATGATAAAAACTGAACCAAAACTAAAAGGAATTTATTTATCAAGTTTAGCTCCTATTTATGGCACAGATGTTGATGCATTGTTTTTTGCAAATCCAACTGATGGAAGAGAAGATAATTTATTAACAAATGTTATTTCAAAACATAATAATAAAGTGTTAGTTTTAGGAATGAATCATAAAAAAGGATTCATAAATAAATTTTTTGGTCACAATAATAAAGATTCAAACATTGAAAGAAAAGTTTTATCTACGCCTTACAGTAGTACTGATAAAGATTATTTTTCTTTATCTTCAAAAATTCTAATTGATAAAACAATTGATGCGATTGGCAAATATGATGTTGTTTTTGTTTTGGCACCAATGATTGCAGAAGCTGCTAGAACAGCTGATTTAAATCAATTAATATCAACAATTGAAAATTTTGATAAACATTTAGGAAGATTAATTAATTTCTGTAGATGTACTGGTAATATTATTGCTTTAACATCAGCTTATGGTGCAGCAGAAAAAATGCTAGACAAACATTTAAATATTATTCCACAAAATAAATCATCAACTGTACCTTTTGTTTTTACTAATGGTGATTTATCAGCAAAAAAAATTAAGAGTAATTTTTTAGGTGTATATTCATCAATATTATCTACACTTGAATCTTTAGATTTAGATAATAAATTATTCTACACTTCTTTAATTGATCCAAATTTTACTAAAACAAAAATAGAAGAAAATTTAAATGATTCTTTTAAAATTTGAAAAGAAACAATTTCAGATGATTTAATTAAAAATTTTGAAAAAAATCAATTGAATTTTTATAGTGAATTTTCAAAAGATGAACAATTTATTAGTGATAAACAAAAATATGTTGTTTTAAAAGAAATTGTTAAAATTCATGACAAAATTTTATTAACACCAGAAACCAGAAAAAAACTTTACAACATTTTAATTGATTATGTTGAATATAACAAAATAGATTTTGTTGGTTTGGATATTAATTATAAAAAAACTTTTCAAACATTATTTGATAAAGAAATAAAATTACAAAAAATAACTAAACTTTCAAACAAATATTTTGACAAAAAGATTTGAACAACTAATTTTGTTAGAAATGATAAATGAATTAATTCAATTAAATTTAATTTATTACAAAATGTTGCTAGAACTTTTGATTTATCAAAAAATGAACAATTAGTTAATAAAGTTTATTCAAATACATTACCTTTCTTGTACTTTAAAAAAACTCAAAAAGCAGAGTTAGAAATTTTAAAAACAAATGATGCTTTATTGATTACTCAATTTTATGAATTAGTAGCTGATGAAGTTAAAGAAGTATTTGAAAATTATGTTGCTAATAAAGTAGATTTATCTGCAATGGATCCGTCTAACAGTGAAGATGATTTTATTGAAGAAAAAAATGACAAAGAAATTGAAAATGAAAAAAAATTATATGCAACAATTTCTTATTATGATTATTTCCAAGAAGTTGTTCAAATTGTAAACGAAAATATACCAAATATTGATTTATTTAATCAAAAATATATTGAAAATATTAATTATTTATATGAAAAAAATAAAGAATATTCAAATTCAGATATATTTAGTGCACCAGCAATTAGTTTAAATCCTTTGGTTGCAAAAATTGTTGGAGTTTACAAACTATATAATAATGACTTAAAAAATCACGCAAAATCTTTAAATACAGAAAATAAAAAAATTGTTTATAAATTCGATATGAATTATAAAAATAAAATTAATCTTGCCAAAGAATCTATTGTTTATGATGGTGAATTTGATGAAAATGTAGAATTAAGTAAGCAAAAAGAATTTTCTGAAAGATTTTTACATTATGCAAATGTATATAAAGAATTTGACAATGTAACTATTGAATGAAATGATAGTGATTCTGAAATAGATGAAACTGAAGAAGAACTTGAATTTGATGAAAATGGTGACAAAGTTGTTGTAGATGACATCAATGTAAGAATAAGTACAAAGCCAGAATATGATTTAACTAAGAGTTGAGTCCAAAAAAGAATTGATGAACATTTAAATGTTGATAACTTTTTAGAGGATGTTGCAGTTGATGCACAAATTTTAGTTGAAGAAGAAAGAAGATTTAAATTAGATAAAAATAAAGTAAAACATTACAACCAGTTAAGTGAAATTTGAAAAGAAGCTAATCAAATTAGTAAAGGTTAAAGAGGTAATAATATGAGACAAAAAGTTTTAATTGCAAATTGAAAAATGAGTGCTGATTTCATTTCTATAAACAAATTCTTTAAAAATATTTCTGATTTTGAAAATGTTAAAGTTATGGTTGCGCCTTCATATTTAGGAATTATTCCAAGTTTAGGGTTAGTTGGTGAAAAGAACATTGAAGTAATTGCACAAAACATTTCATTGCCCTCTTTAGGTAATCATACTGGTAGTACTTCTTGAATTGAATTAAAAGATTATGGTATTAAAACAACTTTAATTGGTCATCCAGATGTTAAATTAGATTTCAAAGAAAAAAATTATCAAATTAATGCAAAATTACATAAGTTAATTAAGAATGATATAAAAGCTGTTGTTTTCATTGAAGAAACAAGAGTAGATTTATCTAAAGAAAATACCAAAGAAAATTTAAATTTACAAATTAATCAGATTTTTGATGGTATTGATGGTTTGGATTTAATTGATAAAGTTTATTTAGTATACAAACCAACATTTTTAGGTGAAATAAGTACAAGATTTGATGAAAAATTTGTTTTTGATACTATTAAAATAATTAGAGAATTTTTAAGAAATAAATTTGGCTATCACATTGGAAATAATTTACCAATTATTTATGGTGGTGAAATTGAAAATGATTATGTTGAACAAATTTGTAAGAATAATGATTTAGATGGTATTTTAATAGAAGATGAAAGAGCACTATCGCATAAGTATATAACTGTTTTATATAAGCACTTATATAATGGATCAAATTTAGCATACACTCAACATTATGACTATAAAGTATTAATTGATATTCCTACTGAAAACGAAAGAATGAAAGATGCTTCAAAAACAATTGATTTTGATATGTATAATACAGCAGCAGACACATACTTTGGTGAAATTAAAGTTATTGAAGAAGATATTTAATGT
>CAMWUV010000003.1 GCA_947177535.1 uncultured Mycoplasma sp. | reverse complement strand
ATATTGAATTTGTTAGTGCTAACCCAACAGGACTTTTGCATATAGGTCATGCAAGAAATGCTGCTTTAGGTCAAACGCTTGCAAACTTATGAAATAAATTTGGTATAAAAGTTGAAAAAGAATATTATATCAATGATGCTGGGAATCAAATAGATATATTAGCAACATCTACATTTATTAGATATTTGCAATTATTTAAAATAAATGTTTCTCTACCAGAAGACTCATATCATGGACATGAAATAGTTAATCTAGCTGAAGAAATTAAAAAAAAGTATGGAAATAAATTTTTAAATGTTAAATTTGAAAATAACAAAGTTTCTGATAAAAAAGTTTTTGATTTTTTCAAGGAATTTGCACTTTCTAAAATGCTTGAATTTATTAAAAAAGATTTAGACTTATTAAGAGTTAATTTTGATATCTTTTTTTCTGAACAAACATTATATAAAGAAAAAGTAATTGATAAAGTTATTTCAAAATTAAGTAAATATGTTTTTAAAAAAGATGATGCAATTTGACTTAAAACAACACAATTTGGTGATGACAAGGATAGAGTTTTAATTAAAAAAGATGGAAATTATACATATTTTTTACCTGATATTGCATATCACGAAATAAAACTGTCAAGAAATAAAAAAATTACAAAAATTTTTAACATTTGGGGTGCTGATCATAAAAGTTATGTAGACAGAATGACAATTGCTATTGAATGTTTAGGAATACCAAAAGATAAAATTCATGTAATCATTATGCAAATGGTAAGTTTAACAAAAGATGGTAAAGAATTTAAAATGTCAAAAAGAACAGGTAATTCTTTAACATTAAGAGATTTGGTAGAAGCAATTGGAGCAGATAGTTCAAGATGAGCTTTAGTTTCTCAAACTGCAGATACACAAATTGAAATTGACGTAAACAAATTTAAATTAAAAACTCATGATAATAATTTGTATTATGTTTTGTATGCTTATGCAAGAATAAATCAATTGTTTAAAAAAATTAATTTTAATGTAAATAAAATTACTGACTTTAATTTAGATTTATTGAATTTAAGCAAAGAAAGAGAATTAATTAATTATTTAATAAGTTATCCAACTTTAATTGAAACTATTGCTAAAACATATGAAGTTAATAAAATCACTAATTTTCTTTTTCAGGTTTCGCAGTTATTCCACTCATATTACAATGAAATTAAAATTAAAGATGAAATTAATTTGGACTTACAAAAAAGTAGATGTGTTTTACTTAGTGCAGTTATGTTTTTGATTCATAGTGGATTAAATTTATTAGATATAGAACCACAAGAAAAAATCTAGTTTTTAAAATTTATATACATCAAAACTTATTCAAAATAAATATCTATTGTGTTATATATATTTAGTATATATAATGTTTATATATTGTTAATTAGTAAAGAAGGTAAAACAAAATATGATTACTTTTAAATCTACAGCAAAACAAAAATTTCGTATTGATTATAATAAGCAATTTATTATTGAACAACTTTTTGCAGACCCAAAAGTATTAGATATGCATGTACAAAAAATTAAATCAGTTTATAAAGATGCTTCAGATAATTTTGTAAGAAACCAAATTGATCACATTATTATTAAAGAAAATGCTTTTAATGAAGTGATGAAATATTTAGTTGGTTTATTTGAATTTAATTTTGATAATACTGAGGTTCAATCTTTTAAAAACAAGTTAAAAGAATCTATGAAAAGTTTAAATGATTCTCAATCTGAAGATTTAGCTAAAAAACTTATTCAAAAAGGATTGATTTTTAAAGTTTTAGCAAATGAAAATAAAATTCAAGTAAGTGATGATGATGCAAAAAAATATCTAGATCAATATTATAGATCTACAAATAATTCAGTAAATGAATTTTTGACTAATAAAGATAAATTTGAAGAAATTAAAGACATAATTTTAGAAGAAAAAATTACTCAATGAGTTATTAGTAAGTTCAAAATTTCTTTAACTATTCAAAATATATTAAATCGTCAAGTTCCTTTAAAAGATCAAACTCCTCCTCCAGCTGGAAATGTTAATATAGGGAAATAGGTAAAAAAAACAACTTTAAAACAGTTGTTTTTTTATTTGAAATATAATTTAAATGTTATGAATGATCAAGACACTATTTTTTTAGAAACTGATAATGAGTATATAAAAGAAATAGAAAAAATTATCATATCTGCTGTTATTAATAATGACAAAGATGTTGATGATATTTTTTTACATCTTTCAACTTCAGATTTTTTAGAATTAGAAAATAGAATTATTTTTAAAATTGCATCATTATTTAGAGAAAACAATAAAGAAATAAGTTTTTTTACAATTTTAGATTACATAAAAAATACTGAAAATAAATCATTAGATTTCAAACATTTTGAACATTATCTTGCAACTGTTTCTTCTATTTATTCATATCAGCAAAGTATTTTACAATATATTGAAATAGTTAAAAATGCATCTATAAAAAGAAAGATTAATGAATTTTCAAACACTTTAAAAAGTACTGATTTAGATTTAATTAATGCACAAGAAAAGTTGTGAGAACTGGAAAAAGAATTTGCTGATATTGCTGGATCTAAAAAGAGTCAAGAAATTGAAGGAATTAGTAAAATTATTGATGATTTTAATAAGAAATTAATTCAAATAAGAGAACAAAATTATGATTTTGATGGAATTAGATCAGGATATGAAAATTTAGACTATTTAACTAATGGTTTTAAAAATGGTGACTTAATAATTTTGGCAGCTAGACCTGGTGTGGGAAAAACAACTTTAGCAATTAATTTTTTGATTTCTGTTGCTAAAATTTTGCAATTAAAAAATGAAAAAAATAGTAGTGAAGATTTAAAAGCTAAAGAAGAAGCTGTGTTAATGTTTTCTATTGAAATGGGCAAAGAACAAATTTGTCAAAAAATGTTAGCTATTACAAGTAATGTTAATCCAATGAAAAAAATTTTAAATCAAACTGAACAAGCTTCATTGCACATGGGTTCAAATATTTTAAAATATTTACCAATTTATATAGATGATTCTAGCAATTTAACTTTAATTGATATTCAATCAAAATTGAAGCAAATTTCAAATAGTAAAAATATAAGATTAGTAGTTATTGATTATTTACAATTGCTGAAAATTAATTCAAAAAATAATGTAGGAATGAATCGTCAACAAGAGGTAGCTGAAATTTCTAGAACATTAAAAAAATTAGCAAGACAATTCCAAGTTCCTATTATTTCAATTGCTCAACTTTCTAGAAGAATTGAAGAAAGAAGAGGAGGTCCAAATGCTAGACCAATGCTTTCTGACTTGAGAGAGTCAGGTTCAATTGAACAAGATGCTGATATGGTTTGTTTTTTAAGTTATGTTACAAATCCTGAAGAAACAAATAAAGATGATGTTTTTTTAGATGAACCTAATAAAAATTTTTTAGTAGATGTAGAGTTTATTTTGTCTAAAAATAGAAATGGTGCTACAGGAAGCTGTTTTTTTACTTTTGATAAAGAACATAGTACATATTTAGAAAAAGAAAAATAAATTAATTTTTTATTCAATAAATAAAAATAAATAAATTATCTAACTAATATTATAATTAATTAGACTTAAAAGGATAAATAATGAAAAAAAAAATTATTAAATTATTGTTTAGTGGTTCTGCTGTTGCATTGGGAACATTGACAATGTCTTCTTGTGCTTCATCTGCTCAAAATTTATTTGGAATTTATGCTAAAGTTTATTCAAATTATCAAGATAACACTATGATTAATGTTGGTGAAAATGATAGTGAGAAAACTTCTGCTGGATATAGTGATATTTTTAATGGATTTAAATTTAATAATTTTGGTTTTTCATCTAGTTCATCTATTATTCCAACTCAGGAAAGTGAATCAAACTCAGATTTAAGTATTTATAGTTCTTATTCATGACAGACAGTTTTATATCCTTTATTGGACTATACAATTAATTTATCAAATTTATTTAATATGGATTTTAGAGATGGTAACATTGATGGACTAAAAGAATATGAAATTATTTCAAGTAGTGATAATGATTTATTAGAGCAATTCATATATAGTTGAGCAAATGTTTTGTCAAAAGGGAAAGAATCAATTAGATTTGGAGTAACAGAAATTGGTATAAAAGTTACTAATTCTAATCAAAGTTTTTTTCCACAAGTTTCTACTAATTCAACTAGTGGAAACAATAACAATAAATTAGTTTGGGACGAAAATATATCAGAAGGTGGTATGTACACATATAAATCAAATAATACTTTTAAAATAGGTTTTAAATTTGGTTATTGAAATGCTGCAAATAATGATCCTAATCAAGGAACACTGAGTATTGATAAAGTAAAAGAAATGATTTTAAAAACAGGATCTTGATCATCATCAGAGAAAACTTTTAATATTGATTCTATTAAAGATAGTATGTGACTAACATTAAATTTTGATTTTTCATTAACTTTAGCTTATTCTGAAAATGATCTTAAAACTAATACAGAAAATAACAATAACAATGATGTTGATACTAATAATAATGATAGTAATGAACATCCTGATGTAACATGAACAGAAACATTAAGAGATAAACAAATTGTTCCAATTTTCTTTTTTAATGATAGTAAAAATGAATTGAATATTAATAAAACTAGTGAATCTAGTAAAGAAATTTCAGAATTAATAAATAGTGATAAATATGATTCTGCAAAAATTAATGACACTAAAAACAAATATAAAAATCAAATTACTCTTTTAGAAAATTGAGATATAAATAATTCAAATTAATTTTATAAAAAACAAAAATTATAGCTTAGGACAAATAGTGTTTTTATTAAATTGTTTAAATAAAGTTAAAAAAAGTTGAATACCATTTTTTAAAGAAGAATCACAAAAAGATTATTTTATAAAATTGAATAATTTTTTAGAAAAAGAATATTACTATAAAAATATTTTTCCTAAACCTAATGATATATTTAATGCATTAACTTTTTTTGAAATTTTTGAAACCAATTTAGTTATTTTAGGACAAGATCCTTATCAAACACCTAATATGGCAGATGGATTAGCTTTTTCAACAAAGTTAAATGTAAAACCAAAATCTTTAGCAAATCTATTTAAAGAAATAGAAAAAGATTTTAATATAAAAAGAACTAATTATGATTTGTCAGATATTGCAAGCCAAAATGTTTTATTGTTAAATAGAATTTTAACTGTTGAAAGTAATTTAAGTTTGTCTCATGCAGATAAAGGATGAGAAACATTTACAAGTAATTTAATTTCATATTTAAGTAAACACAATTTAAACATAATTTATTTATTAATGGGAAATAAAGCAATTAGTTTAAAACCACTTTTATTTAAATATTTAGCTGTGATTGAAACATCACATCCTTCGCCTTTTAGTTACAGAATTAATTTAGAGAATAAAAAAATTTTTCAAAGAATAAATGAAGAATTAGTTAAAGCAAATAAGAAACCTATTCAATGATAAAAATGAACTGTTTTTAATTTAACAATATTGATTTTATAAATTCTTTTTTTGTTAAAATAAATCTAATAATAAAGTAAAGAAATATATACAACAAAAAAAGGTATGGTATAAAAGATGTTTGAACCAAGTTCAGCAGTTTTAGTTTTTTTAGCATTTTTTATAGTAGTAACTATTTTTGCCTCTTTGAAAAAAATTTATTTCTTTTTTAAATTTAAAAAAAGATATTACATTTTTCCTAGACCATCAATACAAGGTATTGCAAATATTGCAATGGTTATTGCTTTATCGGTTGCTGTTTTATTATTGCTAACTTTTGTTACATCTAATGCATTTTCAGTTTTATTTAGAGCTTTTCCAGGAAGTAGAGTAACAATTGAGGGAATACTTATCAAAATAGGTGGACTTATGTTTGGACCATTTATTGGAACCCTAATAGGTGGTTTAACTGATTTACTTTCAATTTTAATGACTGCTGGAATTTTTCATTATGGATATTTTATTTCAGCAATGGCTTATGGTTTGTTAGCTGGATTAGTTAAAACAATTTTTTCTTTTTGAAAAGAAAATAAAACTTGGTATGCAGTAACTGCAACTTTGGTTTCTGCATTAACTTTCTTTTTTACAAGTTTATTTATTTTTTTAATAAAACAAAATTCAGAAGGATTTACTCATACTATTTTGCCTTTTAATCCAGAAATTATACCAACTGATACATTAATTATTATTTTTGGTGCATTTATAATTTTGTTAATTATAGGAATATGAGTACTTTATCTTTTTTCTAATAAATATAGAAAATGAAGAAATCAGATTTTTTTTAGAAAGAAAGAAAAAGAAAAAATTAATAAAAAACCAATAAAAAGTTATTTTAATAACTTGTGTTTAATTTTAATGTGTTCTTTAGTAACTGAAGTTTTTATTAATGTTTTATTAATGCCATCTTTTGATGCTGATTTAAGTACTTTAGGATATGATAACTGATTTTTAATTAGAGTTGTTCTCTTTATTCCAATGATTATTTTTAATTTTATAATTATCTATCCTGTATATGTTGTTATTTCACCTATTATTAAATGAGATTATCGTAAAGAGTTAAGTGAAGACTATAAAATCCCATATTTTATGTAAGTTCAAGGAGTAAAAATGATTAAATTAACAGATAAAATTACAAAAGAAATTTCAAAAAATTTAATGCTAGAAATTTCTGATGAAGAAGCAAAATTAATTTCTTCTTTGATAGAAAACTCTGTTCAAAAAATTGAAAAGGTTAAATCTATTGACTTATCAAATGTTGAACCAATGGACTATCCAGATATTATTATTTCAAATAATTTTAGAGAAGATAAAGTTATAGAGTTTGATAATGTTGATGAATTATTTGAGTTAGCACCAGAAAAAGAAAAAAAATTTATAAAGGTTTAGTATGAGTGAAATTTTAAATATTCAAAAAACAATCAAAAATAATGATGATGAATTTAAAAAATATTATGAAAAAACTTTAAATCAAGTAGAAGAAAACAAAAAATTAAATGCTTTTTTAAGTTTGGTAAAAAATTATAAATATGTAAAAAATAATCAAAGTTCTAATTTGAATAAAATTTTATATGCTGTTAAAGATAATATTAATGTCAAAGATACTATTACAACAGGTGGATCTCTTTTTTTTGAAAATTATAAAAGTCCTTATTCTGCTAGTGTTATTAAATTACTTGATAAAGCTGGAGCTATTCCAATTTGTAAAACAAATTTAGATGAATTTGGATTAGGGGGAACTGGTTTATTTAGCGCTTATGGAGATGTTTTAAATCCTATTGATGAAACAAGAATAGCAGGTGGATCATCTAGTGGAAGTGCTGTTTTAGTTGCTAAAAAAATTGTTGCATTTGCATTAGGTACTGATACTGGAGACTCAATAAGAATGCCAGCTAGTTTTTTAGGAGTATATGGATATAAACCAAGTTATGGTCTAGTTTCAAGATTTGGTGTTTTCCCCTACTCTCCCTCAATTGATCATGTTGGTGTTTTTGCAAACTCAGTTACTGATGTTGCACTTGTTATGGATGTTATTAATGAATATGATGAAAATGATTACACAAGCCAAGTAACAAAAATTGATTTTTTCAAAAATATTAATAATTTTGATAAAAATGTTAAAGTTACATATTTTGATAATGTTATTCAATTGCTAAATCAAGAAGAAAAAAAATTATTTTTAGAATCAGTTAAGAAAATAAGTAATGAAGTGGTTTTTAGTAGTGAAACATATCCAATTGATTTGATTCGTTTAATTCCAGTAGTTTATGAAATTTTAAGTTATTCAGAAGCTGTTAGTTGTTATCAAAACATTACAGGTGTTCCTTTTGGAAAAAAAGGAACGGGCAACACTTTTGAAGAAAAAATTATTAATACACGATCTAAAAATTTTGGAAAAGAACTTAAAAGAAGATTTGTTTTAGGCTCTTATGTAACTTTAAAAGAAAATGAAGACATTTTATTGAAATGCAAAAAAATTAGAAGATTAATTGTAGAAAAAATTAATGAAATTTTTAATAAGTATGATTTCATTATTATGCCAGGAGCTGGTTCAATTGCACCTAAAGTAAAAGATGTAAAAGAAAATAAATTTAATGCAACAGATGTTGATAATTATTTACAAATTGCTAACTTTGGAGGTTTTCCTTCATTTACAATTCCAATGGGAAAAATTAACAACATGCCAATTGGAATCAATATTATGGGAAAAATTAATTCAGATGCAAAATTAATTGCATTTGCAAATAAAATTGATAAATTAATTAGTGGTGAAAAATAATGAAGAATAATTTTGAAACTGTAATCGGAATAGAAGTTCATGTTGTTTTAAATTCAAAATCAAAAATGTTTTCATCTTCAAAAAGTTCCCATAATGACAAAGAAAATACAAATATTTCACCCATTGATTTAGGTCACCCTGGAATCATGCCATCACCAAATAAAAAATGTATAGAAAAAGCAATTGTTTTAGCAAAAGCTTTAAATATGACAATTGAAAAAAATATTTCTTTTGACAGAAAAAATTATTTTTTTCAAGATCTTCCTAAAGGTTTTCAAATCACACAGCAGTTTCATCCGATTGGAAAAAATGGAAAAATAAAAATAGGTGAAAATCATTTTATTGATATTGAAAGAATTCATTTAGAAGAGGATACTGCTAAACAATTTAAAGGTGAAAATAATAAAATTTTACTTGACTATAATCGTTCTGGTATGCCATTAATAGAAATAGTTACAAAACCTTGCATTAAATCAGCACATGAAGCTGGATTATTTTTAAAACAATTACGAAGAATTTTAACTTTTAACCAAATATCTGATGCAAAAATGGAAGAAGGTTCTTTAAGGGTTGATGTAAATATTTCAGTTAATTTAATTGGTGCAAAAGAGTTTGGAACAAGAGTTGAAATAAAAAATATTAATTCTATTACTAATGTAGAAAAAGCAATTGAGTATGAATCAAATCATCAAATTGAACAAATATTGAAACAAGAACCAGTTTTATTGGCTACTAAAAGGTTTGATGATAAAACTTTTTCAACTGAATTTATGAGATTAAAAACTACCAATGTTGATTATCACTATATGGTTGAACCTAATATTTTGGTTAGAAAAATAGATGATAAATTTATTAATGAAACTATCACAAATAATTTTGTTGATTTAAATAAAATTGAAAATGAATTAAAAGAAAATAAAATTTCTGAAGATTTTGTTAGTATTCTTCTTGATGATTTTGAATTGTATAAAAAATTCAGTTTTATTAACAAAGAAATTAATGATGCTAGTGAAGTTATTAGATGATTATGTGTAGAATTTATTGGAGTACTAAGCAAATTCAATTTAAAAATAAATGATGCTAATGATTTTTTGATAAACCAATTATTAAAAGTAATTTTGTATATTAAAAAAGAAACTATTAATGCAAAACAAGCAAAAGAAATTTTGAAAATTTTAGTTGAAACAAACAAAGAGATTGATTTAATTATTGAAGAAAACAATTTTAAACAAATTGTGGATGAAAAAATTTTAAAACCAATTTTAGAAAAATATATTAATGAAAATCAAAAAATGCTTAGTCAATTTAATGATAGACCTGAAAGAGTAGAAAAGTTTTTTATAGGAATGGTTATGAAAGACACTAATGGACAAGCAAACCCAAGTGTTGTTACAAAAATTTTCAAAGAAATTTTAGATAAAAAATAAAAAAAGATGAACATTAATTATGATCATCTTTTTTTATTTTATTGTAAATGGCGGAGACGATGAGATTCGAACTCATGCACCGGAAACCGATCTAACACCTTAGCAGGGTGCCCTCTTAACCACTTGAGTACGTCTCCAATCTATTACATTCTAATAGATTGTAACATTTTATTTTAGATTAATCTTTTTAAATTTTCATCTATTTCTTCTCTTGTTTTTCCAAGTGAATTAAGTTCACCTTTTTTTGCAAATGAAATATTTCCTGTAGTTTCAGAAACAACAAAAGAAATAGAATCAGTTATTTCAGATATTCCTAAAGCAGCACGATGTCTTGCTCCATGTTTTGAATAATTAGATTCTTTAGTTATTGGAACATAACAAGAAATTGCTTTTATGTTTCCATTTGAAACAATTAATGCACCATCATGGAATGAAGCTTTTTTATTTGAAAAAACTGCAATTACAAATTCTATATCAAATTTAGATTCTATTTTAAAACCAGAATCTTCATAAATACTCAAAGAGTTTCTTTGTTCATAAATTATTAGTGCACCAATTTTTTTATCACTTAATCTAATCAATGTTTCTGTAAGATTAAAAATAAAGTTTTCTCTTTCTTGTTCTGATATTTTTTTTTGGTTAAATCTTCTTTTGATATTTTCTTTTATTTTAGAAAAGTTTGTATTTGATGAAAAAAATCAAATTGTTGAAATTGATAAAATTCATATGAAAAGAAATACTACTAAAACTAGAATTACTGTAACTGCATTTTCCATAAGCTTAATCACCAAATATAAAGATTTTTTTGAATTAATTTCTTTTAATTTTAAATTAATTTTGAAATAAAACAAATAAAAGTGATATAAATAATTATATTTTCTTAGTTTTTTAGCTACGAAAAACAAAATTTATATATTTTTTACTTTAGGTTATTAAACAAATGAACAAAAATCTTAGTGAATCTTTTTCCAAATTAAAATCCAATCTTAATGATGGATTAACAACTGATGAAGTCCAGAAAAGACTAAAAGTTTATGGATTTAATAAAATAGCTGAAAAGAAAAAAACAAAATTTATAACAAGAATTTTAGAACAATTTAAAAATCCAATGATTATTTTGCTGCTAATTGCAGCTTTAATTTCTTTGTTAATTGCTTTTGTTCCAAGTTTTTCTACAGATAATGGAAAAACAGACACTGAAAAAATAGTTGAAAAAGTAGAACCTTTTATTATTTTTTTAATTGTCATGATTAATTGTATTTTTGGTGCTGTTCAAGAAGCTAAATCAGAAAAAGCAATTGACTCACTAAATAAAATGATTATTTCAAAAGCAAAAGTCTATCGAAATTCTGATTTTGATGTTATTAATTCTGATCAATTAGTTCCAGGAGATATACTGATTTTAGAAGCTGGAGATTCTGTCCCAGCAGATGGAATTATTATTGAATGTACTTCTTTTAAAACTCAAGAATCTGTTTTAACTGGTGAATCTTTAGCAGTTGAAAAAAGTGCTGATTTTGTTTTTGATGAATCAACTCCAATAGCTGATCGTTTAAATTTTGTTTATTCAGGAACAAATGTAATTAATGGTAAAGCAAAAGTTTTAGTTGTTTCAACTGGTATGAATACAGAAATTGGTAAAATTGCTAATTTAATTCAAAATGCAGATCAACAAACTTCAAAAATAGAAAAGAAAATAAAAAAACTTAGCAATATATTAGGCATTATAGCTTTTGCTGTTGTGGTTTTAGCTTTTATTTTATGAATTTGTTATGTTAACAATGTTAATGATATTGCCAACACTTGAGCTAATGGTTTTAAACTTGGTGTTTCAATTGCAATAGCTGCTATTCCTGAAGGACTTTTTGCTATTATGACAGTTGTTTTTTCATTAGGTATTAAAAGAATGATTAAACACAATGCATTAATAAAAAAAATTGAAACAACAGAAACTTTGGGTAATGTTTCAATTATTTGTAGTGACAAAACAGGAACATTAACTCAAAATAAAATGAAAGTTATAGAAGTTTTTGATGGTAAAAAATCATATGATGATGTTTTAAAAATTGAAAACAAAAATGTATTAAAATATGCAATGCTTTGTAATGACTCAAATGATGATGATGGAATTATAGTAGGTGATCCAACAGAAACATCACTTGTTGATGCTGGAATAGTTACAGGATTAGATTTTGAAGAATTACAAAAAAAATATCCAAGATGTCAATATATTCCTTTTGACTCAGACAGAAAGATGATGACAACTGTTCATAAAATTAAAAATGAATATGTTGTAATTACAAAAGGTGCTTTTGATGAAATAGCAAAAAAAGCAAAAAATGTTAATGAAAAGTTTTTTATTGAAAATGAAAAAATGAGTAATAATGCTTTAAGAGTTTTAGCAATAGCATGTAAAAAAATAAATGAACTTCCTAAAAATATTAATAATTTAGAAAAAGATTTAAACATTTTTGCATTATTTGGAATTCAAGATCCACCAAGACCAGAAGTAAAAAAATCAATTGAATTAGTTAAAAAAGCAGGAATAACTCCAATTATGATTACTGGAGATCATGCAAATACAGCTAAAGCAATTGCAATTGAATTAGGAATTTTAACTGACAACAAGCAAGTTATCACAGGTACAGAACTAGCTAAATTATCTGATGAAGAATTTGAAAAAGAAATTAGCAATTTTGCAGTTTATGCAAGAGTCTCACCAGAAGATAAAATTAGAATTGTTAAAGCATGACAAAAACACAATAAAATAGTTGCAATGACAGGAGATGGAGTTAATGATGCTCCTGCATTAAAAGCAGCTGATGTTGGTTGTGCTATGGGAATAAATGGAACAGAAGTTAGCAAACAAGCTGCAGATATGATTTTAACAGATGATAATTTTGCTACCATCGTAGAAGCTGTGAAAGAAGGTAGAGGAGTTATTGATAATTTAAAAAGAGTAATGCTATTAATGTTTACCATCAATATGGTTAGTTTTTTAGTAACTTTTTTAGGAATTTTTATTTTTCATTATTCACCTTTTTCGGCTTTGCAAATTTTATGAATTAATTTAGTTTCAGAAAGTTTACCTTCAATTGCTTTAGGTGCACAAAAATCTAAAGATTATCTGATGGAATTTGCACCAAAAAATAAAAATAATTTAATTGATATTAAAATGTTTGTGAAAATTTTGATACAAGCTATTTTATATTCCGCTATTGCTTTGATTATGTTTTATGTTACTGCAGGTTTATTTGTACATTATGATTATGATCTTATGGTTAAATGTTTTCAAAATTTTGAAAGTGGATCTTTTGGGAATTCAAATATAACTCATGAATTTGTTTATAGTATGCAAATGGCTGGAAGTTTATCTGCTTTTATTGTTGTAACTTTTTCACAAGCATTTAATGGATTCAATTTAATGTCTAAAGAATCTATTTTTAAAGTTAAATGAGATGATGCAAAATATATGGTTTTATCTTTTTTAATTTCAGGATTATTAGTAGCATTTGTGATTTTGATTCCTGAACTTAATGGAATTTTTAATTCAGATGCATATATTTTTATTAAAGGACAAGCAAATTTTATTGATGGGAATGGTTCATTAATTCCTTCATCTACATATGATAGCTTTTTATTTTTTATTGCATTTGTTGTTGCTTTTTTACCTTCAATTTTGTTTGAATTAGCAAAATTAATTTATAGTTCTAAATTTTATAAAAAAATTGAAAAAAATAATTTATGACTACAAAAATGAAATGCTATTTAAATCAAAAGCAGTTTATTTTTAAATTTTTTATAATAAAATTTTTTTGTTATTAAAAGCAAGGATACTTATTATGGACCATAAAGAAAAAGTTTTACAAGGAATAGCTAAAGCATCTAGTATTTTTTCAAGTTGTTATAAAAATTTTGATGAAAAAATTGAATTTTTGAAAAAAGTACATAATGATTCACAATACCCATACACATGTGAGAATAAAAATGAAATTTTAGAAGCTGTACAAATTTTAGGCGAAAATGCTAAGGATACAGATCCTAGAAAGCAGCAACAAGCTTATCTAGCTGAACTTGTTAAAAAGTTTATGAGTAATGATTCTAAAGAAGAATTAATTTATTATTTTCAAAATAATGAATTGTTATTTAATATATTCTGTTTAATGTATGTTCATTTTAATAAAAAAGACGCTTCAGAAAAAGAAAAACAAGCTCATGCTTTTTTATTAGGGCCTCTTTTTAAAACTGTAGAAAAAATAATCTCTTAATGTTATTAAAATTATGATTAAAAAAACAAAAGATTTTTTCTTTTGTTTTTTTATTTTTGATAACAAATCCTAATTTTATTATTTAATTTTTATGTGTACTTTATTTAATAAATTATGAATAGTTTAAGAAAAAAATTAGCCAGTTTAATAAATGTTAATAGAAAAGATAGTTCAATTTTTACAAGTTTTAATCAAACACATATTCCAATCTCAAATTATGTAAATTTGCATGATTTAGTTTCATTTTTTGAAAGTGATAAGAAAAATTTAATATATTAAAGAAATAGTTTCAAGGGATTTGCTGGAAAGTCA
>CAMWUV010000002.1 GCA_947177535.1 uncultured Mycoplasma sp. | reverse complement strand
ATTCTTGCTCTTTTAATAGCATTAGAAACTCTAGTTTGGTGTTTAGAACAAGAACTAGTAACTTTTCTAGATGCAATTTTTAAATTAGGAGTTAGATATTTATACAATAAATCTACATCTTTGTAATCAACATGTTCAACTCCTTTTGCACAAAGTTTACAGAATCTTTTTCTCCTTCCAAATTTATTTGGATATCCTCTGTTATATTTTGCAAAATTTGACTTTTCGCCAGAATTAAAATCTTTTTTTAATTCACTTTTTTCTTTAGATTTAACACTTATAGGTGTAGTTGATGATTGTTCTTTAACTAATGATGGTTTTGATGTTTGTTTAATTTCAGTTTTTGTAGTTTCTAACTTTGTAGCAACAGCTTTTTTTGATGTTTTCTTTTCTACTGTAGAAGTTGATGTAGCTTTTGCTTTAGTTGCACTAGAAACTTTTTTTGAAGTTGTAGTTGTTTCTTTTTTTGCTGATACTTTTGCTGGTGCTTTTTTAACTTCTTTTTTAACTTCAGTTTTTGCTTTTGTTTTTACTTCTGTTTTTTTTGTTTTAGCAGCAACTTTTTTTTCTGCTTTTTTTGCAGTATCTGCTTTTTTAGTTGTGGTTTTTGCTTCTTTTTTCATTATTTAAAACTCCAAATTAATCTTTAAATTCATCTAATCAATCTAAGTTAACAACACTATCAGAATCATCATCATTCATTGCAAAAGGATCATCACTAAAACTATTAGAATCATTTATTTCATTTTGAGCAGGTGATTCTAAATCTTCAAATTGTTTTAAAACATCTTCTGTAGTTTTAGCTGCATTTTGAGTGCTGTTTGTTTTTGTGTAATTATTTTTATAATTTTTATCAAGTGATGAAGGAATATTGCTATCATTACTTTTTGTATATAAAGGTTTAATAGATTCAATTACAACTTCAACAATATACACTGTTTTTCCCTCTTTTGAAAGATAGCTTCTTCTTATTAATTTTCCATCAATTGCTACTAAATCACCTTTATGTAAATAGGAATTGATAAAATTTGCTGTACTTTGTCAAGCAACACAAGGAAAAAAATAAGTTTCATTTTTATTTCAATTATCACTTGAAGCAACTGAAATTCTAGATTGAGTTATTCCATTTTGTGTAACAAATTGTTGCGGATCTTGCGCAAGTCTTCCCACCATAAATACTTTGTTCATGTTTTTTCTCCTTACAAAGAAACACTAAATTAAATGTCAGTCAACTTAACTGGCGTAGTATCTCTTTCTTTTTTAATTTTTTCTTGTTCAGCAAGAGTTTGTTCTTTAATTCTTTTATATCTGTCAGCTCTAAACTGAGATCTAATAATTTTTTTAGGATTTGTTTTGGCTTTATAACCATAATCTTTTTCTAAATTAATAACTAAATGTCTTAAAATTTCTTTTTTCAACAATGTAACACGTCTGAATTCTTTAATTGATTCAGCATTTTCATTATAAAAATTAAGTATAAAGTAATATCCTCTATTTTTTTTCTTAATTGGATAAGCTAAATCTTTTAAACCTCACTTATCTAATTTAAAATCTCTAGAGTCTTTTAAGATTGTTTTTAAATCATTTACAACACTAATTGCATCTGTTTCTTTAACAGAACCATCTACAACAAGCATAATTTCATATTTTGGCATTTTTTTATTCTCTCCCTCTTTATGGATATAGCCTAAACTCGGCAAAGAGTGCATTCTGTGATTTTAAAATGCAATTATAATTATAACAATTTATTAATTATTTTATTAATCAACATATTAGCAATGTATTTCATTTATTTATGTACTAATATTTTTTCAATTTCATTTACAGCATCTTTAAAACTATAAAATAATTTTCCATATTTTAAAATACCACCTAAAACATAGTGATTGATTGAATAAGTTGGAATATCATATTTGTTTGCTGATTTTATTCTAATATCGGAATTAACACATATAATATGAGGAATTTTAATTGCAACTGCAATTCCCAACTCCATTACAACACCTGGATCATTATTAGTAATGTCTGCTAAAAAAATATCACAATTTACAATTTCTTTTGTATCACCATTAAAAATATCAATTGGAGTTGGTAAACTTTCTTTGTTTAAATTAAAAGGTTGTTCAATTGGATTAAAAATAATAAGATTGGGAAATTTAGTTTTTAAAATTTCTCCCTCTTTTTTTCTTTGTGCAACTTCAGCTTCATTAAATAAAGAACCTGCTAAATATAACTTCATAATTTTCTCCTTTATATAAAAAATTATAAAAAAAATAGAAGGATATCCTTCTATTTTTTTAAGATTGTAGTGGTAAATAGCCAATCACTTGATTAAATACTATTGAAGATAATGGTATTACCAAAATTAAAAGAACTGCTGATATTGATAAAATAATCAAATTTGAATTAATAAATGTTTTGCTTCGATGGACATTATTAACACCAACAAATCATAAAGCCAACAAGAAAATATATGGTATTGGTATTAAACAAATTGCAATTCCTGAAAAAATAATTGATGTTTTGGTTAATCCTCCATAAATATTTACAGCAGGAACTCACTTACTACTATTTTCAACTGAAGAAAAATAAGGTCCTAAAAAACCTACAACAACACAAGCATAAGTCAACAATATAGCTGTAACTATAATCATTACTATTCAAAACTTTTTAAAAAAAGCATCATCTCTTAATTTATTTTCAAAACCTATTAATTTGTTTTTGGTAGAAAGTGTCTTTTTTGCTAAATTTTTTTCTTTTCTTTTTTCTTTAGCAAAATCTTTTTTTGATCTTTCAAATTTTTCAAAAAAAGTTTCATTCTTATCTACTGGATTAGGATTCCTAGATTGAACAAGTACTTCTGGTTTATTTGTTTCACTTTCTGCTTTAATAGTTTTAAAATCATCTCTATTAAAAACAGATCCACTACTTATATTAATATCCTTTTCTTTTTTGTTATCAGACATAATTATTTATTTCCTTTAATTTGTTCTAATAGTGAATTAATTTCATCTATTTTATCGATTGAATCATCATTTAAAAAAACAATTGCAGGGACTTTTCTTAAATTTAAGTTTTTAGCTAAAACTGTTCTAAAAAATCCTGATGCTGCATTTATCTTTTTTAATATTTTAGTCATCATTGTTTTATCATAACAACTTATATAAATTTTAGCAATACTTTTATCTTTTGATAACTTTACATAATGAACTGTTGCAAGTTTTATAGTTGAATCATAAATTTCATTTGTAATTGCACTAGAAATTAGATCAAAAATAATGGATTCATATCTTTCTATTCTAATATTACTACTCATGACTTTCCTCTACAATTTCATATATTTCAACTATATCTCCTTCAACAAAATCATTAAAATTTTCTAAAGTAAAACCACATTCTTTTCCTGCTAATGCATTACTAATTGATTCTTTTCCATGTTTTAATGAATTAATTTTAGCACCAGAAATTATTTCAGTGTTTTTTCTTTTAATTCTTGCTAATGCATTTCTTTTTATTTCACCAGTTAAAACACGACAACCAGCAATTTTTCCAATTGATGAGTGCTGTCAAATTTGTCTAACTTCAACTGTTCCCAATTCTTTTTCAACATAAACTGGATCTAAGATACCTTTTAATAATTTTTCAATTTCATCTTTAATTTGATAAATGATATTATAATTTTTGATTTTTATTCCCATTGATGTTGCATAATCATTAACTTTTATTGATGTTTTTAAATTAAAAGAAATAATTAAAGATTTTGATGTTCTTGCTAAATCAACATCTGATTCATTAATATGACCAATAGCACCTCTAATTAAATTTAATTTTGCACCAGGAATATCAAGTGATTTTAATAAATTTTTAATTGCTTCTAAAGACCCATTATTATCAGTTTTTAAAATAATATTTAATTCTTTATTATTAGCATTGGTTTCATTCACATTACTACCAAAATTTAATAATTTTTTTTGTTTTGTGTTTTGTTGTCTTTTAGCACTAAGTTCTTTTAATAATTTTTCGTCTTTAGTAACAATTCATTTATCACCAGATTTTGGAATTCCATTTAATCCACTAATTCTAACTGGTGTTGATGGATGAGCAAATTTAATTTCTTTTCTATTATAGTCAACCATTTTTTTTACTTTTCCATAAAATTCACCAACTAAAATATAATCATTTACAGCAAGAGTTCCACTTTGAACTAATAAATCTGCTACAGCACCTTCACCTTTATCCATACTTGCTTCAATTGCTATTCCATTTGCTAAACGATCTTTATTAGCTTTTAATTCCATTATCTCAGCAGTTAAAATAATTGCTTCTAAAAGTTCATTAATACCATCCCCATTAATTGCTGAACCTTTAACAACCATTGTTTTACCACCTCATTCTTCACAAACCACATCTTTATCAGAAAGTTGTTTCATAATTTTATCAATGTTAGCACCTGGCTTGTCCATTTTATTAATAAAAACAATAATAGGAACTTTAGCATATAAAGCATGATCAATCGCTTCTTCAGTCTGAGGTTTTAATCCATCATCTGCTGCAACAACTAAAATAACAATGTCAGTTAAATCAGCACCAACAGCACGCATTTTAGAAAAAGCTTCATGACCTGGAGTATCAATAAAAGTAATTAAATTTTTCTTTCACTCAACTTGATAAGCACCTATGCTTTGTGTAATCTTTCCTGCTTCTTTTTCAGCAATATTTGATTTTCTAATTGTATCTAGCAAAGTAGTTTTCCCATGATCAACATGTCCCATAATTGTTACAATCGGTGGTCTTTTAATCAAATGTTCTGCTTTATCTTCAAATACAATATTATCTAAAAAATTATCTTCATTAATTTGAAGTTCTTTTTTAAAATCATATCCAAATTCTAAACAAAGTTCTCCAATTTGTCTTTCATCTAACAAAGTATTCAAATTACAAGTAATTCCATTTAAAAATAAATACTTTATTATTTCAGAACTACTTTTATTAATTTTTTTTGAGAACTCATCAATAGTTAAATTATTAGTAAATACAAAAACTCCATTTTTAATTCCTATTTCTACTTTTTTAAATTGTGATTTTATGTCAATATTTGATCTGTTATCAACACTTTTTTTACTATATTTTTTATTATTTTTAGTTTTTGTATTTTTTTTCATAATTTACCCTTTACTATAATTTTTGACTATTATTTATAAATTCAATAATTTTTAATTTGTTAGATTCATCTAAATTAAATTTTAATTTAGATTTAATAACATTAAAAAATTTATTAATGTTTATTTCTTTTAATTTATCTTGCAAAAAATAAACAGATCTACCTTGAACACTATTGTCATTTATAAAAATATCATTATTAATTTTTGTTATCTTTATTAAATTTTCTTTTAATGTTTTCTCTTTAGATATGCAACAAACACGAAAATTTTTTTTATTCATCTTCTAATTCTAAATTATCAAGTTCTGATGTATCTATATTTTCTTCAACTGATATATCATCAGTGTCATCCATTAACTCATCAAAAACATTAACTTTTTCTTTTTTTTCTTTTGTTTGTTTATTAATGTTTTTGTTTCTAACAGTTTTTTCTTTCTTATTTTTTAATAATGGATCATCTCCACCAATATCATCAATATTAATATTTATTTTTTTAGATACAATTGGTTCATCTGCTTCAATTTCGTCAGGGTTAAATTCTATTGTTTTTTCTTTTTTCTTACTAATTGGTTTATCTTCTGATTTTAGTTTAGCATCAAAAATTTCTTTACCAGTTCCATCAACCAATACAATTTCTTCGTCATCATCAAAATTCTTTTTTTGTTTTTTTGAAGAACTATTTGAAGTTGTATTTAATAAGTTTTCAATATCATCATCTGTAATGCTTTCTAGATCAGCACGGTATTGTTCATAATCAAAAGGTGTGTCAATTGGCAGGTCTGAAGAAAAATTATTATAAAACTCACTATTATTGTTATTGTTTCTTTTATTATTACTTGCTTTTCAGTTATTATTACTAGTTTGACTATTTTTATTAATGAAACTAGATTTTGGTTGTCTAACTTTTGAAGAAACAAGATGAGAAACATCCTCATATTTTATTTTTGATTCTTTAGCAAATTCATCAGAAACTACATCAATACTTCATCCAGTTAGTTTTGATAAAAGTCTTACATTAACACCATTTTTACCAATTAATTTATATAAATTATCTTCTTTACAAATAATTGTTATAATTTTTGATCCTGGTTTATCTTCATCATCAGAAATTTCAATTCCTAAAATCTTTTCTGGATGACATGCATTAACTAAAAATTGTTTTGGATCTTCATCATATAAAATCATGTCAATTCTTTCATTATTTAGCATTTCTGAAATTCTTTTAATTCTTTCACCTTTTGGACCAACAGCTGTACCAATTGCATCAACACCATATGTTTTTGAAACAATAGCTACTTTTGTTTTGTATCCTACAATTCTTGCAATTTTTTTAATTTCAATTGTTCCATTAGCAATTTCTGAAATTTCATTCTTTAAAAGATATTTTAAAAGTCTCTCATCAGATCTAGATAAAATAATGGGTCATCCCTTTGTTTGTTGTTTAACTTCTTTAATTACAAACAAATATTTTTCACCAGGATTTAAATATTCACCTGGAATTTGATCTTGTTTTAATAAAATTCCTTTTGTTGTTCCTAAATTTACTTCAACAAAACGCTCATTTTTTTCAACTTCAGCTCTAATGATATAACCAACTTTATCTTTTCACTCTTCATAAATTTTTGAGTTAGAAATTTCATTTAAATTGTGGTTTAAGATTTGTCCAAAATGAAAAGCTAATCTTCTTTCAAATTGAGCTATTTCAACTTCAGTTTTAACAATATCTCCAAGTTTGTATGATTTTTTTAATTCTTGAGCATCTGCTAAATTTATTTCTTTATCATCATCAATTTCATCTTCAGATTTATCTACTACAATTCTTTTTTCAAAAAGTTTTATTGTTTCTTTATCTTGGTTTACTTCAGTTTCAATATCCACATCAGGATTTTCTTTCAAATATGATTTTTCTAAAGCAGTTTTTAAAATATTAATAATATTTTCTTTGCTTGTTTCTTTTTCTTGAGCAACTTTTTCTAAATTTTCTCAAAAAGCCTTGCTAGGTTTCATTTTTACTCCATATTAAAAAAAAGAAATTGAGCAAGAGAAACCTCTCACTCAATTTGCACTGGTTATATTTTATTACAATATTAATAAAATATAAAATTATTTTAAATTTATTTTTTATCTATAAAATTCACCCTGTCAGAATCAACTACCAACAGAATCAACTTTGTTATTAATTTGAGAAAAATTTTCTGAATAAGAATCAACCATCTTTTTTGAAACAGTATCATAATACATAAAAGGCAAATATAATTGATGATTCATTTGGAAAAAATTAATATTTACTTTTACATCAGTTTTACCAACTATATATTTGATTGTAATGTGAATTGGTAAACCAAAATTAAATAAAACATCTGAATAAGATTTAGTTGATAAATTAGTATATAACAAATAATTAGCATTTTCACTTACTGAAAAGTTAGTACTAGTAATTTTGTCTGCTAACATTTTTGGAATAATAGGTGTTAAAGCATCAAGTTGTTCAGCATAATTTTTTGTATTTGAGTATTTAACATCATATAGATTTCCTGTATTTACAACTTCATGTGTATAAAAACTTGGTCACAAAACAATTTCATCATAAATTGATTTACCATTCATTTTTTTGCTGTTATCAGTTGGAGTTACTGTAAATCCTGTAGTATATAGGTTTGGATCATATGTTGAAACATCAGCAACAACTTTAGATGAATATTCAATATGTGCTCTATTAGTAAAAACATAATCTCTAATAATAACATTTGAAAGAACTGATCTTCAAAATTCTGAATAGTAATAGTCTCCTCAAACTAAAACTGGCCCTATTTGTCTTCAATTAAAATTAGAATTAAAAGGATTTGTTAGTGAAGAAACCAAAGTCTGATCTTTAAAACCAATTCTTGTTTTGTAATCAAATTTAAAACCTAAGTTGTAGTTGTAATCAGATTTAATTGGATCAAAAAATAGTAAAGAATTGTCAGCTTCATAATTAATTTCTGTATAACTTGTAGGTGACCCACCAACTGAAATAGAATTTGGAATGAATCCCATCACACCACTATATAATCATGTTTTGTTCATAATTCAAGAATATCCAGATATGTCTTGAAATGAATTTATTAAATCTCATACATTTTCAGGAGTAAACATTTTTTTAATTGGTGTTAAATCTAAAGTTACTTTCTTATTAAAATTTAAGTATGTAACATATTTAAAGTTAATTGTTTGATCTTTTTTATTAATTGTTGGATTAATACTAAAACCACTTTTAAATCCTATATTTTTGTAACTATCTTTATAATTTGTAAAACTATCATTTTTTTCAAAAATTCCATTAGCAAAATTATAAATTGAATTTAAAATTCCTTGTACTGCTTCCAAATTAATTAAGTCATTGTTTACAAATAAAACATCCAATATACTTGAAACACCAGTTAAATTTATAATTTTACCAATTGCAGAAATAAAAGTTTGTTTATTTGTTTTACCATCAAAAACTACTGAAAAAATTGGAGTTAATTCATTTTTTGTGTTTGGAGTAATAAACAAATTAATAATTCCTAGAATTCCATCAATGACATCATTATCATTTTGCTGAAAAATAAGTGAAAGAAATGTTTTAATATTGTCAAATACGATATTATATAAAGATTTAGGATTACCATTTGAACCTAAAAAATCATTAACAATAATATTAACAATTTGATCATCTAAACCAAAGTAAACTAATAAACTTTTTAATTCCATTATTTGTTCATTTGTTATGTCTGGACCAATTGCTTCAATCACTGGTGCTGCTAAATCAGCCAAATCTGGCATATATTCATTTACATAACTCATAACTGCTTGTTTATTTTTTTGAAAAACTGAAAGAAAAGATGTTTGATTATCTTTAAAACCCTCAGTTAATAATGGTTCAATAAATGATGGAAAAATATTGAGTTTTGTAACTATTTTAGCAACATATGGAACTACTTGACTTAGTAAATCTCTAATATTTGGGTTGTTTTTCAATATTTCAAGAATTTTAATTCCCATATCAACATATTCCATTGATTCTTCAATCTGTTGATCATAGTAATTTACAATTTTTTCTTTAACTTTATTTACATCCATATTTAAAATTTCTGATTGATACATTCTGTAAAGTTCTACATAATTTTTTTTATTTGTTAAATTATCAAATATGTATTGAAAAGCATATGAATAAGAATCTTCAGTTGGAGATAAAAGTCTATTAAATGATTGATTTTTAAACTCAAATGTTGCTGAACTAATTTCTCATCCTAGATAAAATTCATTATTTAATTCATTAATTGCAGGTTTAACAGTTTTATTATCTACTGATATTTTTAAGTTAACTTTTTCACCTTTTTCTAAGTTAAAAGTTTTAGTACTAACAGCTAATTGAACATTTTTAAAAGCACTTATTTCAACATTTATATCAAAAGAAACAGTACTAGTACCTAAAATAATTTGATTAGGGTTGTTTCCAGAAACAATAAAGTTATCTATAGAAAAAGAAAGAATATCAAAATCTTTATTGTTCTTAGTTCAAAAAGAATCAATAAATAAATATAAATCTGTTTTTAGATTTTCAGCAGAAGTTACAAATTTAGAAAAATCTCCATTTTTTACAAACTCATTATAGCTTTGTTCTAAACCATAATCATTTGGTTGAGTTCTTTTAAAGTCTAAATTGATTTCACTAATTCTTGAAACAACAGATGCTGCCATTGTTCCACTTCTAAATTCATCTCAATCAGTTATATCTTCTTTTACATTATCAGATGCAACATTTCCAGACATCGGAGGAACAGAAGGACCTATAGGAATATTTGGTACTTTACCATCTATTTCATCTTCTATAGGAACCACAATTTCATTAGATTGAGTATTATCAGTTATCTGATTACTATAAGCAGTTAAAGCTGATGTTGTTGTTGCTATTGTCATACCAGCAACACCAAGACCTGTAATTGCAATAACTTTTTTCTTAAAACAAAATTTCATAAGTTAAATCATAGTTAAATAAACATTTAGTATAGCACTAAAAATTTATTTTACTTAATCCTCCCTAATTTTATACCCTGTATAAATTTTATAACTATAAAAATTTATGTATAAATAAGATAACATGAAATAATAATGATAACAGTTCTGTATATAAATTTTTCTTTTTTTGAAATAAAAAAAATAAAAGAAGTGTCCACATAAATTTTATTATTATGCGTGTTACACTTCATATTTTAATTGAGTATAAATTTTTTAATATTTATGATCTTAGCAAAAATTCAAATTCTTCTTTAAATGTTTTTAAAATTTGATTACAAGATTCTTTGTTTTCTCCATAAATTTCATAGTAAATTTTAAATTTAGGTTCAGTTCCAGATAATCTAAATTTAATTCACATGTCATTTTCTAAATGTCATTCTAAAGCTTTTGCAGGTTCATTTCAGTTAATACCTTTAATTTTAATTCCCAAAATATCTTCATTTTTTATTTTTTGGAATTTTTCTAACTTCATTTGCATTTCTTCTTTTCAATTTAAAGATTCTATTTTGTATGAAACTGTTTCACCAGCTCAGTATCCAAATTCTGCAAAAATTTCATCCAAATAATCTATTAAAGTTCTTTCATCATCATCTAAATTAGTAAAAATTTCTAGTGCTAATGCAGCAGCTTGAAAACTATCTTTATCTCTATTAATATCTGAATTTAAAGAACCAATTGCTTCTTCAAAACCAACAACAAATTCCATAGAATCTATGTTTTTATCAATTTCAGCTCCTACCCATTTAAATCCAGTTGGAGTTCTAAATACTTTTGCTCCATATTTAGCAGCTATTCTATCAATATAATTTGTAGAAACATAAGTTGAAACAATGAAAGGGATTTTTTCAAATTTTCTATTTTGTAAAACATAATTAGTAAAAATAATTCCCATTTCATTTCCAGTTAAATAATGTCATCTGTTTTTGTGTTTTACAACCACTGCTAATCTATCAGCATCTGGATCAACTCCAAGTATAATTTTTGCTTTAAGTCTTTCAGCATACTGAACAGCTAAATTAAAAGAAATTTTTTCTTCAGGATTAAATGAAGGTGAATATGTAAAATTTGAATCTGGATTTGATTGTTCTGGAACTGAAAAAATATTTTCATATCCTAATGTTTTTAATAAATAAGGTAAATCATAACATGCTGTTCCATGATGTGGAGTGAACACAACAGGAAAATTTTTTGATCTAAAAATATTAGTATTAATTAAACATTTATAAGATGCATCAAAATAGCTTTCTACAATTGTATCATCAAAATATGAAATTAAACTTTCATTAGGAACATAAGTATTACTGATTATTGAACTATTTTCAGGCATATGTGAAATTATTTGGTTTGCATCATCATCTAAAATTTGACCACCTGTTTCTCCATAAACTTTGAAGCCTAAGTAATTTTTAGGATTATGACTGGCTGTGATAATAATAGCTGCATCTGTTTCAGTTTCTCTAACACTATATGAAACAATTGGTGTAGCTTTCATTTGATTATTTTTAAATAAAAAAACTTTTATTCCAAAACTTGATAAAGTTCTAGCAACTATCATTGCATAATAATCAGCATTTTTTCTTGTATCATGTGCAACAATTACAGCTGGTTCATTTTTTTGACTTAATAATCATTTTGCAACACCTTCAGCCATTTGTTGATAAGTAAAAACATTCATTTGATTAGTACCTGGTCCTACTGTTGCTCTTATTCCAGCAGTTCCAAATTGCATTTTTTCATTAGAAAAAAAAGTGCTAATTTCTTCAGGTGACATATTTAAAATAAATTTTTTATATTCATCATTTATTCTAGATGAACTAATTCAATCATTAGCAATTGGATTAGTTTTTATATACTCAATAGAACTGGTATTTCCACTTTTCATAATATTAAATTCCTTTATAATTTAAATCTTTTTTTGTAAATCGACTTTTTAATAATTCATTAATAGTATATTCTATATACTTACCTTCTCAATTAAAAATATAGATTTTACAATCATCTGATTCCATAAATTCACTCATAAACTGTCTACACATTCCACAAGGTGTAGAAAAATAATTAGAATCAGTTAATAAATAGACTTCATCAATTTGTTTGTGGCCATTACTAATAGCTGTAGAAATTGCATTTCTTTCTCCACAAAGTGTAACAGGATAAGAAGAATTTTCCACATTAACCCCATAATAAAAAGAATTATTTGCTTTACAAATTGAAGCAACTCTAAAATTTGAATATGGAACATAAGCATTTTTAATAATTTCTTTTAATTTTGAATAAATAACACTAATATTTTTGTTGTTCATTTACAATCTCCTTTTGTTACTTACTAATTCCTAGTATTGTTTTATTTAATTTAATTTTTTCATTTCTAATTTCAATGTTCTTTTCAATTTTATTTATTATTTCTTCACTAATTTCATTAGATGCATAAACAGTTATAATTGTTTCATTTTTTTGTACAAATTCACCAGAATATTTATTTAAATATAAACCAGATAAAAAATCTAAATTATCTGTTTTTATTTTTCTTCCTGCTTTTAAGTCTATTAATATTAATCCTAATTTTTTGTTAGAGAGAAAATTAACATATCCTTCTTTTTTTGCTTTAATTTCTTTTTTAAATTTTGGATTATAAAAATTATTTAAATCCTGAATCATTTTTAAATTACCATCTTGATATATGTTTCAATTTAAAAAAGATTTAACTGCTTTTTTATCATTAATAACACTTTCAATTTTTGTAATTGCTTCTTCTGAAGTTTTACAAATATTTAAATCTAACAAAATGTCTTTAGTAAATTCAAAAATCAGTTCTTTCAAATATAAACAGTTAAATTTACCTTGTAAAAAATCTACTGCTTCTTTAATTTCAATTAAATTTCCAAGACATCTTCCTAAAGGTTTATTCATATCAGTGTAATGAACTACAACATTTTTATTAAATTTTTTACCAATCATTATGCAAAGTTCACCAAATTCTTTTGCATGGTTTAAATCTTCAAAAAAAGCACCATCTCCTACTTTTACATCTAGATAAATATATTTAGTATTTAATGCTATTTTTTTTGACATAATTGAAGATGCTATTAATGAAACATTATTAATAGTTCCTGATGTATCTCTTAATTCATAAAGAATTTTGTCTGCAGGAACAATATCCTTAGTTTGTTGCATTATAAAAAAATGATTTTTTAACAATATATCGATTGCTTCATTACTAGTTAAATTTGTATTCATATTAATTGAATCTAATTTATCAATTGTTCCTCCTGTATAACCCAATCCCCTACCAGACATTTTTGCTATATTAACACCAAAACAGCTTAATATAGGTAAAATAATTAAACTAACTTTGTCACCAACTCCACCAGTTGAGTGTTTATCAATAAGATTTTTAATAGAATCTGGTCATTTAAAAACTTTTCCACTATTAATAATTGCTTTAGTCAAAAAAAATGTTTCATCAAAATCTAGTTTATTAAAATATATAGACATTAAAAATGCAGTAGTCTGATAATCTTTAATTTCTCCTTTTATCAGACCTCTAATAAAAAAATCAAATTCATCTTCAGATATTTTTTTATTATTTTTTTTCTTTTCAATTAAATCTAAAATAGTCATAATTATTAAATTTTTAATACAGTTTTTAATGCTAAATCAATCATAGAAACAAATTTTGTTTGTCTATCATTAGCACTCATAGATTCATGAGTTACTAATGAATCTGAACAAGTAAGTAAAGTTGCTGCTTTTTTATTTAATTTAATAGCATTAGCAAATAATGCAAATGATTCCATTTCAACTGCTTCTGCTTTAGTTTCTTCAATTATTTGATTCAAAGTTCTTTTAGATCCATAAAAAATATCAGAACTATGAATTCTAGCTTCTTTTAATAAGATATTATTTTCAATAGCAGTATTTTTGATTAATTCATTTAAACTAGCATTTCCTTGTAAAACATTATTATTTGCTTCTATACCAATTAAATTTGAAAATGTTGATTCACTATATGCTTCTTTAGTAAGTATTAAATCACCAACATTAATATTTTTTGAATATGAACCAGCACTTCCAACTCTTATAATTACATCAACATCATAAAAATGAAATAATTCATAACTATATATACCAATTGATGGCATACCCATACCATGACCCATAATTGTTACTTTTTTATTTTTATATTCACCAGTAAAAGCAAACATTCCTCTAACTTTGTTCACTAATTTTACATTAGTTAAAAAATTATCAGCCATCCATTGTGCTCTTAATGGGTCACCTGGCATTAACACAACTTTTGCAATTTCTTCTTTTTTTGCGCTATTATGTGGTGTCATAAATAATTCTCCATAAGCAGTTAAATTAAAGATATAAAAAAATTTTAATGTTAAATTTCTATATAAAATAAAAAAAATGAGTTTTTAAACTCATTTTTGTTCTATAAAAATAAAAACAACCCGTTTACTTGTCCATGTTTAGATTGCATCACATCCACTAGTAAACCGATTGTTTCTTTTTCTTTAGCCTCTATCCGATACATGCACATACCGGTAGGTGAAGCATGCTAACCACAAGATTCGATTATTCCGACAAATAACCAAATGGCTTTGTTGTTATATTCTTCTGATCAAAAGGGGTCGCTTCATCTACAAAAAAGTATTTTGTCGAGGTTATACTTTCTCTCTAACAATTAAACCCATAATAATATTAGCATAAAAAAATAAAATTAAATAAAAATTTAAAAAAATTTTACATTTTTTTGAATTAAAATTAAATTTTTGGCTATTTTTTAGCAAAAAATTACCTAAATAACTTATTAAAAAGCTTTGTTT
>CAMWUV010000001.1 GCA_947177535.1 uncultured Mycoplasma sp. | reverse complement strand
AAATTTTG
The DNA here is from genome assembly GCA_947177535.1 of uncultured Mycoplasma sp. Lineage (GTDB taxonomy): Bacteria > Bacillota_I > Bacilli_A > Mycoplasmatales > Mycoplasmoidaceae > Malacoplasma. The sequence goes on along the minus strand of CAMWUV010000001.1, from coordinate 19,590 downwards.
GAAGAACCAAAAAATACACAAAGTAATTGATGAATGATTTCAAAAGGGAAAAATTCTGTATCTAAAAATGGAACAGATTTTGTTAACAAAATTAAAGAAAAAAATTCAAGCCAAGATTTGTATAATTATTTCAATGAATATATGGGAATTAATGAAAATAATAATTAAAGGAAAAATTTTGAATTAGACTATACAAATATATAAAATAATAATTTATTGTTGTATCTAAATTATTTGTTCTACTAAGCATAACAATATTTTTTTAAAAATTTTTATGTTAAAATTTTAATGATTTGTTGAGTGTGATAAGTAGGGTCTGTTACTATGGAAAAAAATACAAAAACCTTAGCTAAGTATTTGTATTCAAAAGGAATTTTTAGTCCTTTAAAATTACAAAAACTTTTATTTTTTATAAGATATGAAGAGTTAAAAAACAAAAATACAAAAGATTCATTTTTTAAAAAAAATAAAAATTTTCAAGCTTGAATTTATGGACCTGTTAATCCTGAGTCTTATAGATTTATGCAAAAATTATTTATGGGACTAGATGAAAAAGATACTTATATTTTATCTCCTGAAGATGTTAAAAAAATAGATAAAAAATATAAAAAATATTTTGAAAAATGAAATGAATATTCTTCAGAAGAATTAGTTAATAAGTCACATAATAACTTAGCTTGAATAAAAGCAAGAAAAGGAATTGATCCTGATTGCCCATCAAAAGAAATTTTGGAAGAAAATGAGGATTTTTTAAAATTTGAAGATGAAAATAATTAGTTTGGAAAAATTACAATTATTTTCATTTTTTTATTCTAAAGATTATACAAACAAAGTTATTGAAAAATTTGACTGGAATAATTTTTGAATAAGAGTGAATAAATCTTTCAAACATATAACATCTTATTTAAATAATAATAAATCACTAAATAAAAATATAGGATTAAATTGTCATGATTCTATGGAAAAATGAGAAATTTTAATTGAAACTATTGTTAAAAAATGCTATCCAGATATATATGGTTGAATATTAGAAAAATCAGAAAAATATTCTAATGAAAAAATTCTTTGACAAATTCATGCTGGCAAAAAAAATAGCAAAGAAATAATTAATTTTCTTTATTTTAAAGAAAATGGAAATAATTCAAATTCAATTTTTCCAATAATTTTAGATATGAATCATTGTATTTTTAAAGTTAATGAAGATAAATCATATAGATATAAATTTTCAAAAAAATGAAAAGATTGAGATTTTAGATTACAAGAAAATGAAATAAAAAAATAATGATGAAAGAAATTAAATAAATTATTTTTTTAAATATAAAAAAATAAATAAAATTTGTATTTTAAAAATTATTATATTAGTCATTGTGTGATATACAAATTTTTGATTTAGAAGATTTTTAAATTTTATTTTTTTTACTGCAATGCTATTATTAATGTGTTTAATATATGATTTATTCTAGTTCTTATAATATAGTGTGACATTAAAGAAATAAATTCAAGTCAAGATTTATATAATTATTTCAATTAATATATGGGAATTAATGAAAATAATAATTTCAGTTTTTTATAAATAATTTTGTCCTTTGATTAAGGTAAAATTATTTTTTTTATTTTTTTTATTTTTTATTAAATTTTAAATTTATGAAAATTTTTTTTAATTTGAGTTTGTTGAGTATCGATATTTCATTTTTAAAAAAATAAAAGTTTGAAATTTAACTTAAATGATATAATTATCAAGTATGCATTAATTATTGAGATTGCTGATACACCAATATTAGTTGTCGGGATTATCAGGGAACTCATTGTTAGTGGTAAATTTGGTTAAGAACCAATAGTATTTTGAAAGGACAACTTATAAATAAATTATGAAAAATGAAATGAAAATTAAATTATTTTCTTATGATCATAGATTGCTGGATCAATCTGTAAGAAAAATAATTAAAAGTTCACAGGATAGTGGTGCAAAGGTGAAAGGACCTATTCCACTTCCTACAAAAAAAGAAATATTTACAATTTGTCGTTCTCCACATGTAAATAAAACATCTAGAGAACAATTTGAAAGAAGAACACATCAACGTTTGATTATTTTGGTTAATACTACAGAAAAAACAAAAGAATATTTAAAAAACATCATAATACCTTCTGGAGTGGATATCCAAATAACACTTAAATAATTATTTGGAGGAGTAATATTATGAAAATGATTCTTGGAAAAAAAATAGGTATGATTCAAAGTTTTTTGGAAGATGGAACTAAAATACCTGTTACAGTTATTCAAGCTGAACCAAATGTAGTATTAGAAAATAAAACAAAAGAAAAGAATGGTTATGTGGCTACAAAAATTGCTTATGGCAAAATTGATGAAAAAAAATTAAATAAACCACAAAAAGGTTATTTTAAAAAACTTAAAGCTGAACCACATAAATTCACTAGAGAATTAAGAGATGTATCTGGCTATAATGTTGGTGACAAAATCTTAGTTGATGTATTTAGTTCTGGTGATAAAGTAGATGCTCAAGGAATTACTAAAGGAAAAGGATTTACTGGAGCAATTAAAAGATGAAATTTTAAAATTGGTCCATTGGGTCATGGTGCTGGTTATCCACATAGATATCAAGGTTCTATATCTTTTGGTAGAGGGGGTAGTCAAGGTCAAAGAGTTCCTAAAGGTCAAAGAATGTCTGGACATTATGGACATGAACTTGTAACTATTAGCAATTTAACAGTTATTGGCACTGAAGTAGAAAAAAATTTAATTTTATTAAAGGGTTCAGTACCTGGACCAGTTAACAGTTTGATTTTATTGAAAACAACTGTTAAAAGAAAAAAACAAGTAAACCCTTTAAAACTTTCAGACCCTGAAGCAGTTGCTAAAGCTATCAAAGAAAAAGAAGAACAAGCTAGACTTGCACAAGAAGCTAAAAAAGCAGAAGCTCATCAAAAGGCTGAAGCTGAGAAAGAAGCAAGAAAACAAGAAATGATAGCTAAACAAAAAGCTGCTGAAGAAAAACAACATGCACAACAAGAAGCAAAAGCTGAAGTTAGTACAAATAATTCTGATGAAAAGAAAGAAGGAGATAAATAATGAGTTCTGTTAGATTATTAAAAGATCTTTTAGGAAATACTGAAGAAGTAGAACTAAAAAATAATAAACTTTTCATCAAAGAAATAAATAATCAAGAATTATTTAATTCAATTTTGGTTGCTAATGCTAATGAAAGACAATCAACTGCTTCAACTTTAACAAAGGCTGAAGTTAGAGGTGGTGGAAGAAAACCGTATAAACAAAAACATACAGGTAGAGCAAGACAAGGTTCAATTAGAAACCCTCATTATGTAGGTGGTGGTAGAGCATTTGGTCCAACTCCTGAAAAAAATTATACTTTAAAGCAAAATTCTAAAGCTTACAAATTGGCTTTTAAATCAGCAATGACTTTAAAGTTAAATGAAAAAGGACTGAATTTATTAAGTAATAAAATCGAAATGAAAGAACCTTCTACTAAAGTAATTTCTAAATTATTAAAAAAAGTTTCATATGATGATAAAAAAATTCTTTTTGTTATTAATGAAGTAAAAAATGAAAATTTCTTAAAATCTTGTCAAAATTTAGAAAAAGTAGTTTCAAAAACATGAAATCAAGTTTCTGCAAAAGATATTCTTAACAGTGATATTGCTGTTATTCAAGAAGATGCTTTTAATAAAATTAGTGAGGTATTTGCATAATGGATTTGTTAAGTGTAATTGTAAAACCACTTCATTCAGAAAAATCTTATTCATTAAGAAATGAAGATATTAAAAAATATGTTTTTGAAGTAAGCAAAAATGCTAATAAATATGAAATTAGTTTAGCATTTCAATTAATTTATGGAATTATTCCAGAAAAAATTAATGTTGTTAATAGAAAACCAGCTCCTACAAGAACTGGTACTAGAAATCCAGGAATGACTAAAGCAAAAAAAATTGCTTATATTACTTTACCACGTGGTGTTGATATTCAAATTGAAGAAAATGAACAACCTAAAGAAAAAGAAAATAAAAAAGACATTCCTAAAGATTTAAAAAAAGAAATTAAAGAAGAAAAAAAAGAAAAACCAAAAAAAGGAGTTTTATCTAAATTGGTAAAAACTTCTCCAAAAGCAAAATAAAAATAATGTAGTTAGGCGAAAAGCGAAAGGAAGCAAATATGCCAATTAGAAGAGTAAAAGCAAGAAGTAGTGGAATTAGACAAACAATTATTATTGATTACAAAAAAGTTTTAACAACTTCTGTTCCTGAAAAATCTTTAGTAGTTGCTATTAAAAAACACTCAGGAAGAAATAATAATGGAAAAATAACTGTAAGACACCATGGTGGTGGTTACAAGAAAAAATATCGTATTATTGATTTTAAAAGAGATAAGATTAACAAAGTTGCAACAGTGAAATCAATTGAATATGATCCAAACCGTACATCTTTTATATCTTTAGTAGTGTATGAAGATGGAGAAAAAAGATACATTATTACTCCAAAAGATTTAAAAGTTGGAGACAAAATATTATCAAGTAATAAGCAAATAGATATAAAAGTTGGTAACGCATTACCAATTTCATTAATTCCAGAAGGTACATTTGTTCATAATATTGAACTTTATCCTGGACGTGGTGGACAAATGATTAGATCAGCAGGTTCTTCTGCACAAATTTTAGGTAAAGATGAAACTGGAAATTATATGATTGTTAAACTTTCATCTGGTGAAGTTAGAAAAATTCCTAATTTATGTATGGCAACAGTTGGTGTTGTTTCAAATGAAGAACATAACTTAGTTGTTATTGGTAAAGCTGGTATCAATAGACATAAAGGGATTAGACCAACAGTTAGAGGTTCAGCAATGAATCCAAATGATCACCCACATGGGGGTGGTGAAGGTAGATCACCAGTTGGTCATGATGCTCCTAGAACTCCATGAGGTAAAAGACACATGGGTGTTAAAACTAGAAATAAAAAGAAAGCATCTAATGCATTGATTGTTAGAAGAAAAAAATAGTATTGAGAGGTTAATAAAATGTCAAGAAGTTCAAAAAAAGGTCCATATGTTGAACCAAGCTTAATGAAAAAAGTTCAAACTATGATAAAAAGCGAAAAAAAGAAACCAATTAAAACATGATCTAGAAGAAGCACAATTTTTCCAGATTTTGTAGGTTTAACTTTTGAGGTTCACAATGGAAAATCATTTATTAATGTTTATGTAACTGAAGATATGATTGGTCACAAACTTGGTGAGTTTGCTCAAACAAGATCATTCAAACAACACACAAGTAATAGAAAAGATTTAGCTAAGTAAAGGAGTTAATAATGCAAGCAAAAGCGAGTCAAGCAAATATTCATGTTTCACCAAGAAAAGCTAAATTAGTGTGTGACTTAATTAAAAATAAGCCAGTTACAGAAGCTTTAACTATTTTAGAAAACACTCATAAAAAAACTGCTGTTTTTCTAAAAAAATTATTACATCAAGCAATTGCTAATGCAACTAACAATCATGCAATGCAAGCTGATAAATTATATGTTTATACAGTTGTAGCAAATCAAGGATCAACATTAAAAAGAACAATGCCAAGAGCAAAAGGATCTGCTGATTTAATTAGAAAAAGACACACTCATTTAAAAATTGTTTTATCAGATGATCAAAATGAAAGAAAAAAAGAAATTGATGCTATTAAGAAAAGAATTAAAAAAAGAGCAACTAATAATAAGGGTTATTCAGCAAAACAAAGAGCTGCTAATGAAAAAGGTTTAAAAGTAGTTAGAAATGAAAAAATAAAAGTTTCTAAATCAGTTTCAAAAACTGAAGTAAAAAAAGAAACAAAGGTTATTAAACCAGTTGTTAATACCCAACAAAAAAAAGAAGTTACTACTAAAACTAAGAAACCAGTTAATAGTGCAAGTGATAAATCAAAAAATACTACTAAACAAAGTAAACCCAAAGCAAAAGCTAAATAGCAAAATTAAGGAGTTATTATGTTAGAACCAAAACGTACAAAATATAGAAAACCTCATAAAGTAAGTTATGAAGGAAAAGCCAAAGGAAATAAATATGTAGCTTTTGGTGAATTTGGATTAATGGCAACATCAGGAGCATGAGTTTCAAATCGTCAAATTGAATCAGCTCGTATTGCTATTTCAAAAGCACTTGGAAAAACTGGCAAGATGTGAATTAGAATTTTTCCACATCTATCATTAACAAAAAAACCTTTAGAAGTTCGTATGGGTTCTGGTAAAGGTTCACCAGAAAAATGAGTTGCTGTAGTAAAAAATGGTACTGTAATGTTTGAAGTTGCAAATATTCCAGAAGAAGCAGCAAAAGCAGCATTAAAAAATGCAGGCAATAAACTTTCTGTTAATTGAAAAATTGTTAAGAAAGGAGACATTGCACATGATTAAAGATTTAAGAACAAAAAGTGATAATGAATTGGGTAATTTAATTTCAAGACTAAAAGTTCAATTATTAGAAATGAGATTTAAAATTGCTAATGGTGAAGTTGAAGGAGTTCATAAATTAAAAGAAATCAGAAAAACTATTGCAATGGCAATGACAGTACTTTCTGAAAGAAATGTAAAAATTTCTTTTTCAACATTCAATGTACAATTAATAAAAGAAAAAGATGGTAAACAACAAATTATTGGATTACCAATCGTTAGTGAAAAAGATAGCAAAACTGTTTCTAATCAAAAACAAAAACAAGAAGTAAAAAAAGAGATTGGTAAAACTAATCAAGAAGTAAAAAAAGAATCTACTTTAAAAAAAGTTGAAGCAAAAAAAATTGTTAACAAAAAAGTAAATGATAAAAAAGTAGAATCTAAAAAAAACACTGATAAATCAGTTAATACTAAAAAAACAACAGATGTTAATAAAACTGTTGCAACAAAAAGTAAAAATAATTCTATTAACAAGTCTACTACTAACAAACCTACTACTAAAAAATCTACATCTGCAAAACCAAAAACACCAGTGAAAGGAAAAAAATAATTATGGGCCAAAAAGTTAATCCAAATGGTTTAAGAATTGGAATCATTAGAAATTGAGAATCTAGATGAATTGCTAAAGACAATAAACAAACAGCTTTGTGATTAGTTCAAGATGACAAAATAAGAAAACATATTTTTAAAGTTTGTAAAGCAGCTCAAGTTTCACATGTTGAAATTGAAAGACAACAAAACAAAATAGATATTTTCATACATTGTTCTCAACCTGGAATTGTTTTAGGTAAAGATATGGCTAATCTAAAAATTTTAAAAAAGCAATTAAATTATATTGTTGGTAGAAAAACTAAAGTAAATGTAAATGTATTACCAATTGATAAACCAACTTTTTCTGCAAGAATTATTGCAAGAGAAATAGCAGATGCAATAGAAAATAGATTTTCTTTTAGAAATGCTCAAAAAATTGCAATTAAAAAAGTGTTAGCTTCAGGAGCTAAGGGTATTAAAACAAATGTATCTGGTCGTTTAGGTGGTGTTGAAATGGCTAGAGAAGAAGGATATTCAGAAGGGATTGTTCCACTAACTACATTAAGAGCTAATATTGATTATGCTTTAGAAGAAGCATGAACAACATATGGTTTAATTGGTGTTAAAGTTTGAATTAATCGTGGTGAACTTTTCAAAAAATCAACTTCTCAATTTAATAAGTTTGATAGAAAGCCTACTGATAAAAGAAAACCTGAAATGCAGTCTAAACCTGAAATTAAAAAACCTGTAGAAAAACCAGTTGAAGAAGAAAAACCTGCAAAACCAGTAAAAGCTGAAACTTTGAAACGTGAAAAAGAAGTTTTAAAAGTTGTTGAGTCTAAAGCAGATGAAAAGAGTGGCAAAAAAGGTAAAGTTGAAGAAACATCTATTATTATGATTTCAACTAAACATGAATATGCTGATAATTTATTAAATGAAGATTTAAATAAAAATGTTTTCTTCTATAAAGTTACACCAGTTAATGCAATTAAAAGAGTTTTAGTTTATACAACTACTGGTAAAAAAGAAGTTATTGGTGAATTTGATTTGGAAAAAATTGATATTTTACCAGTTAGTTCTGCTTGAAGAAAATATGGAAGTCAATCTTGTATGTCAAAAAAAGACTTTGATGAATATTATAAAGATTGAAATGACGATGCACACGTACTTATATCTAAAGAAGCTTTTAAATATTCAAGATCAAAAAAACTTGATGACTATGGTATGAAAAAAGGACCAAGTGGATTCCAATACTTAAAATAATTTGGTTAAATGTTGAAAGGATAAAATATGAGCAATCAAGTAAACACAAGAGACAGCAAAAGAAAAATTTTGCAAGGAACTGTAGTTTCTGACAAAATGCAAAAAACTATTGTTGTACAAGTTGAAACAAAGTCTAAACATAGACTTTATAAAAAATTAGTAATTACTCACAAAAAATATCATGCACATGATGAAAAAGAAGAATGTAAAATTGGTGATTTTGTTGAAATTATGGAAACTAGACCACTGAGTGCTACAAAGAGATGAAGACTAAATAAGATTATTCAAAAAGCTAAATAATTTTAGAAAAATTAAGGAGTAAATAATATGATTCAATTTATGACAAAACTTAATGTAGCAGATAACACTGGTGCAAAACAAGTTGGAGTAATTAAAGTATTGGGTGGAACAAAAAGAAGATATGCTTCAGTTGGAGATATTGTAGTAGTTTCAGTAAAAAAAGCTCAACCAGATGGAATGGTTAAAAAAGGGCAAGTTTGTAAAGCTGTTGTAGTACGTGTGAAAAAAAATATTTTAAGATCAAGTGGTAATTCATTATCATTTGATGATAATGCTTGTGTAATTATTAAAGAGGATAAAACACCAAGAGGTTCACGGATTTTTGGACCAGTAGCAAGAGAACTAAGAGATAAAGGTTTTTCAAAAATTGTTTCTCTAGCTTCAGAAGTACTTTAGGAGTTAATAATGCAAAGATTAAAAAAAGGTGACAAAGTTAGAGTTATTTCAGGTTCTGAAAAAGGAAAAGAAGGAACAATTTTAAAAGTTTATCCAAAACTTAATAAAGCACAAGTTGAAGGAATTAATGTTAGAAAAAAACACATTAAACCTAGTCAAAATAAACAAGAAGGTGGAATTGAAGAAATTGCAGTTCCAGTGAATATGTCAAAATTAGCTTTAATTGATTACAAAGCTAAAGGCAAAACAACAAGAATTAAGTATGGTTTTGATAAAAATAATAAAAAAGTTAGAATTTCAAAAATTTCTAATAATGAAATAGTTAAATAAGGAGGAAAAAATTATGGGTAGTAAATCAAATCTTTATGAAAAATATAAAAAAGATATTTCAAAGTCTTTGATGAAAGAATTTAATTACAAATCTGTAATGGAAATTCCTCGTCTTGAAAAAATTGTAATTAATTCAGGTTTGGGTGATGCAACTTCAGATTCTAAAATCATTGAAACAGGTTTGAAAGAATTACACTTAATTACTGGTCAAAAACCAGTGGCTACTAAATCAAAAAAATCAATTGCTACTTTTAAACTAAGAGAAGGTCAAGCAATAGGAGCAAAAGTAACACTTAGAAAAGACAATATGTGAAATTTTTTAACTAAATTAATATCTGTTGCAATTCCTAGAATTAGAGATTTTAGAGGTTTATCAGTAAAATCATTTGATGGTAAAGGCAATTATACATTTGGTATAAAAGAACAAATTATTTTTCCAGAAATTGTTTATGATGATGTTAAAAAAATTAGAGGATTTGACATTACAATTGTAACTTCAGCAAAAACAGATAAAGAAGCATTATTTTTATTAAAAGAATTAGGAATGCCTTTTGTAAAAGTAAAGGAGACAAAATAGTATGGCAAAAAAATCATTAATTGTTAAACAAAAAAAGCATCCAAAGTTTCAAGTTAGAGCTTATACAAGATGTGAAAGATGTGGAAGACCAAGAGCTGTAATTAGAAAATTTGGAATTTGTCGTTTGTGTTTTAGAGATCTTGCATATAAAGGCGCAATTCCTGGTGTTAAAAAGGCATCTTGATAGATAGGAGAATTTTAATATGTACATGGATCCAATTTCAGATTTACTGTTAAGAATTAAAACAGGAACAAAAATAAAAAAATCACATGTTGTTGTTAGAACATCTAAATTAGTTACAAATATTTTAAAAATATTAAAAAATGAAGGTTATATTGTTGATTTTAAAAATGAATCAATAGGTAAAAACAAAACACAAACAGTAGTATTTTTAAAATATAAAAATAATGTTTCATCAATAACTGGGTTAAAACAAATTTCAAAACCAGGTCTAAGAATTTATAGTGAAGCTAAAAAATTACCAAAAGTTTTAAATGGTTTAGGAATTGCAATCATTTCAACTAGCATGGGTTTAATGACTGATAAAAAAGCAAAACAAAACAATATTGGTGGCGAAGTTATTGCTTATATTTGATAGGAGAAAAAAATGTCAAGAGTAGGAAATAGATTATTATCAATTCCAAGTGATGTTAATGTAGAAATTGAAAAATTTCTTGTTAAAGTAACTGGTAAATTAGGAACATTAAATATTCCTTTTGATAATAAAAAATTATCAGTATTAAACAAAGATTCAATGATTATTGTCAAAAGATCTAATGATGAAAAACAAACAAAAATGCTTCATGGAACAACAAATGCAAATATTAAAAATGCATTAGTAGGTGTAAGTCAAGGCCATACAAAAAAATTAAAAGTTACAGGTGTTGGTTATAGAGCAGCAGTAAGTGGAAATAAAATAACTTTAAGTTTAGGATATTCACACCCAGTTATTTTAGATATACCACAAGGATTAAATGTTTCTTGTCCACAAGTTACAGAAATTGTAATTACAGGTGCAGATAAAGCAGTTGTTGGACAATTTGCTGCAGTTATTAGAAGCAAAAGACCACCAGAACCTTATAAAGGTAAAGGCGTTGCTTATGCTGATGAAGTGATTGTTAGAAAAGTTGGTAAAACCGCTGAAGGTTCTAAAAAATAGTTTAGGAGTTAGTTTATGAAAAATATTAATCTTAATAGAAAAGAAAAAAGAGTTGAACGTCATAAAAAAGTTCTTAGAAAATTTAAAAGAATTGATAATGGTTTACCAAGATTACGTGTTACAAAAACTAACCAACACATTTTTGCACAATTATTAGATGACAATAAAAATATCGTACTTGCATCAAGTTCATCTTTACAACTTAAATTAGAAAATGGAAACATTGAAAATAGTAAAAAAGTTGGTGAAGATATTGCTAAAAAAGCTTTAAACAAAAAAATTAAATCAATTAATTTTGATTGTGGAGGATCAAAATACCACGGAAGAATATCAGCTTTAGCAGATGCTGCTAGAAAAGCTGGATTAAAATTTTAAAATTTTGAGGATAGAATAATGGAAGAAATTAAACAAGCGACTTCTGAAACTGAAAAAACTTCAGAAGTAAAAGAAGGTAATAATACCTTAGAAAAAAACAAAAAACAAGTTATCAAAGCTAATTCATCAAATGCTAAACCATTTGAAAAAAAATCAGGATTGGGTAAAAAGTCTTTTTCAAAAGATGGTTCAAGTTCTGGTTCTGGAAACAGACCTGCAAAAATTTCTAAGCAATCAGTTACAGGTTATGAAGAAAAAATTGTTGGAGTAAAAAAGATTTCTAAAACTACAAAAGGTGGTAGAAATATGAGATTTTCAGCTCTTGCAGTTATTGGTGATAGAAAAGGGAATGTGGGATTTGGATTAGGTAAATCTATTGAGGTTCCAGTAGCAATTCGTAAAGCTTTAAAAAGTGCTAAAAATAATATGTATAAAATTAAAATGAATAAAAATTTTACTTTATATCATGAAGTAATTGGTAAGCATGGTGCTGGTAGAGTTTTAATTAAACCAGCTCCAAAAGGAACTGGAGTAATTGCTGGTGGACCAATTAAAGTTGTTTTAGAACTTTGTGGTTTTAAAGATGTTTATTCAAAAAATTTAGGAAGAAACACATCTTTAAATATGGTTAGAGCTACTATTAAAGGTTTACAAATGCAAAAATCTCCTAAAGAATATGCTGCTCTTAGAGACAAGCAATTAAAAGAAATATGGGAGTAGAACATGAAATTAGAAAATTTAAAAAGTAATGTAGGTTCTAGACATAAGAAAAAACGTGTAGGTAGAGGTTTTGGTAGTGGAATAGGAAAAACTTCTACAAGAGGAAGTAAAGGGCAAAAATCTAGAAAATCAGGTCATACAAGACCAGGGTTTGAAGGTGGTCAAACAACTTTATATAGAAGAATTCCAAAGATTGGTTTTAATAATAAAAATTTTGCTAATGAATATAATGTAGTAACTTTATCAAACATTGTAAAACTTGATATTGCTAATGTTGATAAAAAAGTTTTATTAGAAAAAAAATTAATTGATGATAACAAACTTCCAATTAAAGTAATTGGTATTGCTGAAATTAAAAAACCTATTTCTGTTTCAGCTCATAAATTTTCAAAGGGTTCTTTGCAAACACTTGAAAAAAGTAAATCTAAAGCAATAATTATTAAATAGTTTTTCTTAAAAAATAAAATAAAAATTTAAATAGGTTTAAAAAAATGAAATTAGTTTTACTAGGTGCACCAGGATCTGGAAAAGGTACTTTTTCTGAATATATTGTTAAAAACTATAATTTAATCCATTTATCAACTGGTAATATTTTTAGAAAAACAATGGATGAAAAGAGTTTGTTTTGAGAAGAATTAAAAAGTTATATGTCTAAAGGTTTATTAGTACCTGATGACTTAACAAATAAAATTGTTAAATCAGTTTTAGAATCATATGATAATTCAAAAAGTTTTATTTTAGATGGTTATCCTAGAACAATAGCTCAAGCAGATTTTTTGTCAGGAATTACTGATATTGATGTTGCGATTTATTTAAATGTACCTTTTGATGAATTAGAGAAAAGATTGATTGGTAGAAGAATCTGTAATAAATGTAAAAGAATTTATAATGTTTATTACAATCAACCTAAACAGTTTGATATTTGTGATGATGATGGTGAAAACTTAATTCAAAGAAAAGATGACCAAAAAGAAGTTATTGAAGAAAGAATGAGAGTTTATAAAATTAACACAGAACCATTGGTTCAATATTACAAAAAAAATGACAAATTATTTACAATTTATAATAAAAATTTTGAGTCAGTAATTAAAGAAATTGATGATTTGTTAATTAATAAATTTAATCTAAGAAAGAATAAAAATTAATATGATTTATATAAAATCTGATTATGAAATTGAACAGATTAAAAAAGCATGTGAAATTTGAAAAAAAACAAAACAAGTTTTATTAGAAAATACAAAACCTGGTAAATCTTTAGTTGAACTTGATGAATTAGCGAAAAAAGTTATCTTAGAAAATGGTTGTACTACACCTTTTCATAAATATCGTGGTTTCCCAGGTTATAATTGTATTTCAGTGAATGATGTAGTAATTCACGGAGTCCCAACTAACTACAAATTAAAAAATCTAGATATAGTTACATATGATGTGGGTGTTGCATATAATGGTTATATATGTGATGCTGCTTTTAGTGTTGTTTTAGGTGACAATGCTGAAGCTAAGAAAATTAATGAAGTTTGTTATAATTCTTTAATTGAAGGAATTAAGCAAATAAAACCTAACAATCATATTGGTGATATTTCTAGTGCAATTGAAAACTATGTAATTAAACATGGTTATTATGTAATTGAAGATTTTGGTGGTCATGGATGTGGTAGAAAACTACATGAAGACCCTATTATTTTAAATTACGGTGAAAAAGGCACAGGTCCTTTAATAAAGAAAAACATGGTTTTATGTATTGAACCCATGATTTTTACAAATGATGCAAAATATTATATTGATAAAGACAAGTGATCAGTTATAGCACAAAATCATTTACTTACATGCCATTGAGAACATATGGTTTTAGTAACAGAAAATGGTTATCAAATACTAACTGAATAGAGGTTAAATGTCAAAAGAAGGAAAAATAACATTAAAAGGTAAAGTAACTACTGCTTTACAAGGAGGACAATTTAAAGTCCTTTTAGAAAACAATGTTGAAGTTACGGCAAACGTATCTGGTAAAATCCGTGTTTATAAAATACAGATTTTAAAAGGTGATACTGTTGAAGTTGAGTTAAGTCCATATGATTTAACACGTGGTCGTATTATTTATAGAATATCTTAATTTAAATAGGGGGAGAGAATAATAATGAAAGTTAGATCTTCAGTTAAACCTATTTGCAAAGATTGCAAAGTTATTAACAGACATAGTCGAGTTATGATTATTTGTAAAACTGCAAAACACAAGCAAAGACAAGGATAATAAAATTTTGGAGGAAAAATGGCTCGTATACTAGGGGTTGATATTCCAAATAATAAAAGAGTGGTTATTTCTTTAACTTATATTTTTGGAATTGGAAAATCAAGAAGTCAAGAAATTTTATCAAAAGCAAAAATCGATGAAAATAAAAAAGTTTCTTCTCTTTCAGAAGAAGAGTTAGCTACGATTAGAAAAATAGCAAGTGAATATGTAATTGAGGGTGATTTACGTAGAGAAGTTGCTATGAACATTAAACGTTTAATGGAAATTGGTTCTTATAGAGGTATCCGTCACAGAAGAAATTTACCTGTTAGAGGTCAAAGAACAAAGTGTAATGCTAGAACTAGAAAAGGACCAAGAAAAACTGTAGCAAACAAAAAAATTGAAACTAAGTAATAGTTAGGAGGATATTTATATATGGCAAAAAAAAGAAAAAAGAAGTTAAGTTCTCCTGAGGGAATTGCTCACATTCATGCATCTGCTAACAATACAATTGTTACACTAACAAATACTGGTGGTGATGCAATTGCTTGATCAAGTTCTGGATCAATTGGCTATAAAGGCTCAAAAAAATCAACTCCATATGCTGCAGGAGTAGCAGCTGAAACTGCTGCTAAAGTGGCAATGGATTTAGGATTAAAAAAAGTTATAGTTAAAGTTAATGGAACTGGCAGTGGTAAAGATACTGCAATTAGAAGTTTACATGTAGCAGGATTGGAAATAACAGAAATTCATGATGTTACACCAATTCCACATAATGGTTGTAGACCGCCTAAAAAACCAAGATAATCTAAGGAGAGTAATTAAATGGAAAAATTTTTAAGATATAGTATTCAAATTGGAAAAGACCAAAATAAAGATGCAGATTATGGAATTTTTGTTATTAAACCATTAGAAAGAGGTTTTGGTAACACAATTGGTAACAGCTTGAGAAGAGTTTTGTTAAGTAATATTGTTGGACACAGTTTATTCGCTGTAAAAATTCCAGGTATTTCACATGAATTTCAATCAATTAAAGGTGTTAAAGAAGATTTAACTCAGATTATTTTGAATTTAAAAAGATTAGTTGTAAAAATTGATCAACAAATTTTTGGTGAAGATGAACAAAAAGAAACAAGTTTAGAAAAATGACCAACATTGAAAATTGATTTTTCAAAAGGTGGAGTTGTTAAAGCTTCAGATATTGAAACACCAGTAGGTTTTGAAATTATTAATAAAGACATGTACATTGCTACTGTTAATAGTGGTGCAAAATTAAAAATGGAACTATTTGTAAAAACCGGAAGAGGTTTTGTAACATTTAGTGAAAATAAAGAATTAATTAATGCAATTAATATAATTGCAGTGGATTCAAATTTTTCACCAATTATTAAAGTTGGTTATAAAGTAAGTGATATTAAAACTACAAAAAATGAAATTAATGATGTACTAGAATTAGAAGTTGCTACAAATGGTTCAATTTCTGCTGCTGAAGCAGTTGCTATGAGTGCAAAAATTTTAGAAGAACATTATAAACCAATTGTTACTGAACTTTTTGAGAACTATAATGATCTTAAAGTTATTAATGAAGAAGCTACAATCCCAACAAGTAAATCTTCATTAGCAATTTCAATAGATGAATTAGAACTATCAGTTCGTTCTTATAACTGTTTAAAAAGAGCAGGAATTCATACAATTACTCAACTAACTGATAAAACTAAAGGTGAAATTGAAAAAATTAGAAATCTTGGTAAAAAATCATTCAAAGAAATTATTAAAAAAATTCAAGACAGAAATTTAAAATTAAAAGAAGAACAATAGGAGTATTTTATGTCTTATATTAACAAAAAAGGTAAAACTACTTCTTGGAGAAAAATGGTAATACGTCAACAAGTTTCTGAAGTTATAGCTAATAATCAAATTAAAACAACACTAACAAAAGCTAAAGAAACTAGAAGACATGTAGATAAAATTATTACACTAGCTAAAAAAGATACGTTAGCTTCTAAAAGAGCAGCAGCTGCAATTCTTTTAGACACATCTATTTCAACAAAATCTCAATTACTGCAAAAGTTATTTAATGATTTACAAAAAAAATACAAAAGCAGAAATGGTGGATATACAAGAATTTTAAAACTTGGTAAACGCCAAGGTGATAATGTTGAAGAAGCCATTCTTCAATTAGTTTAATTAATATCTATGCTAAATGCATAGATATTTTATTTTATAATTATATTTAATGCATTAAAGAAAGGTGATTTTGTTTTATGGTAGATGAAAAAAAGAAAATTAATTTGTCGGATGTATTGAATTATCAAAAAGAATTATTTGAAGATAAGTCTTTTCATATTGTTCAAAATGCTTTGATTAAAAATGATTTAGATAATATAGCAGTTAATCACCACAATATAATTAAATACAATGATGAATACAGTAATAACATTAAGCAAACTTCTGCAAAAATAACTGACCAAAAAAATTCAGGTAGATGTTGAATTTTTGCTGCACTAAATATGATAAGGGATAAGTTTGTGGTTGATAACAATATTGAAAATTTTGAATTTTCACAATCTTATTTACATTTTTATGACAAATTGGAAAAAGCCAATGTTTTTTTAAATCAAATGATTGATATGGCAGATGTTGATTTAACTGATAGAGTTTTGTTTAGTTTATTAAGTGATCCTGTTTCAGATGGTGGTTTTTTTGAATGGACACAAAATTTAATTTTAAAATATGGTATTGTTCCAAAAACTGAAATGGAAGATAGTTTTTCAAGCGCAAATACATATACATTAAATAAATTTATCGATATTAAATTAAAACAAGCTTTATCAGAAATAAGAAAGAATAAAAATGATAAAACAGCTATGTTTAACATAAAAGAAGAGTATTTATTTGAAGTTTATAAAATTTTGTTATCTGCATATGGAAAACCTCCACAAAAATTTAATCTTAGTTTGAAAGATAAAAAAAGTAATAAAATTCAAAAATTTTATGATTTAACACCACATACTTTTTTAAAAAAAATTAAATTTGATTTCAATGATTATGTTACTGTTGCTTATACTCCGTATAAAAAAATAAAACCATTTCATAGATATGAGTTAGATTATGCAAATGTTATGGAAGAAAAAGGTAATTTAGTTTTTTCTACTGTTGATAAACAAACTTTCAAACTTTTTGCTTTAGCAATGTTATATAAAAACAAATCACTATGATTTGGTTGTGATGTGGACCATTTTTATAATGGAAAAAAAGGTATTTGAGCTAATGATTTATATGATTATGAAAAATTTTTTAATATTAAATTTGACAACAATCTTTCTCAACATGTTGAGTATAGACATATTGCCACTAATCATGCAATGACATTGCAAGGTTTTGATTTAGATGAAAAAGAATGAGAAAAGAGACAAAAAGAATTTTTTTCTAAAACAAAAAATAAAAAATTAGACTTAAATGACTTTAAAAATTTAGTTGATTTAATTCCTATTAAAAAGTGAAATGTTGAAAATAGTTGGGGAGAAAAAAGAGGAAATAAAGGTTTTTTTGTTATTTCTCAAGAATGATTTGAAAGCTATGTTTATGAAATAGTTGTAAATAAAAAAATTATTAAAGATTTTTTAAAACATCCTAATTTTATTTCTAAAAAAGATTATGCTAAATTCAAAAGTTCATCTAAAAATAATAAAGATAAAGATCACTCTTACTATAAAGAATTACTTGAAAATACATTTAGTATGAAACCAATTAAATTACCAATTTGAAGTCCATTTAATAAAAATATGAAAGGCTAAGTTATGAAAAGAAGTATAGATATAAAATTAATTGAAAAATTTAATAGTAATATTTGTCAAAATGATATTAATAAAATAAGTAATATTTTATTTAATACATCAATTTATCAAGCAAGTTATAATGCTTTGAAATTTAATGAACTTAACCATTCAAATTTTGCAATTAATTTAATTGGGTTACCTGTAGAAAATCAAAAGAAAAGTGGAAGATGTTGATTATTTGCTGCTACTAATTTAATAAGAGAACAAATAGCTAAAAAATTAGATTTAGAAGATTTTTCTTTATCAAATGCTTATTTAGCTTTTTGAGATAAAGTAGAAAGATCTAATTTTTTTTTAGAAGCCATGATTGAAAATATAAATCAGCCAAGTGATGATAGATTAATAAGTCATTTTTTATCAACAGGAATAGAAGATGGTGGACAGTGAGATATGGCTGTTAACTTGATTGAAAAATATGGAATTGTCCCATACGATGTAATGAAAGATACATATCATGCTGGGGATACTCAAAAAATTAATTATTTGTTAAACTGAAAATTAAGAGATTTTGCTGCTGATTTAAGAAAAGAAACAGATAAATCTTATCAAAATTTATCAGCTAAAAAAGATTTAATGATGAAAGAAATTTTTAAATTATTGCAGTCATTTTATGGAAAAATTCCAACACATTTTGATTTTGAATATAGTGTTGAAATTAAACAAAAATCACAATATGTAAATAGTTATAAAGATCTTAATAAAAAAATGATTGTAGATAAAAATTTAACACCATTAGCATTTTATGAAAAATATGTAGATTTAAAATTAAATAAGTTTATTAGCATAATTCATGCTCCGCAGCAATCAAAAGATTTTTATAAACTTTATTCATTCAAATATTTAAATAATGTAATTGAAGGAAAACCAATATTACATTGTAATGTTGAATTAGAAGTATTTAAATTTTTAATTGTAAATCAATTAAAAAATGGATTACCTGTATGATTTGGTTCTGATGTTGGATGATATAGAGATTGAATTTCTGGTAATTGAGATGATCAATTATTTGATGTTAATAATTTATTTAATACATCTTTTGAATTGTCTAAGGGTGAACAATTATCTTATCGTACTAGTTTTATGACACATGCTATGTTAATTGTTGGTGTTAATTTAGATTTAGATAAATTGAAAGATTTTAACAAACAGAAATTTTTTGATTACAAAAGCTTATCTAATGTAATGAAAAATTTGAACATTGATCGTTGAAGAATTGAAAATAGTTGAGGTGATGATTTAGGTGATTATGGTTATTGGACAATTAGCAATTCATGATTTGATAAATACACTTATCAAGCAGTTGTATTAAAAAGTGATTTGGAAAAAATTTTGAATAAATTAAAATTACCAAGTTTAGATAAACAAGAAATTGTTAATTTAGATCCTTGAGATCCAATTGGGACACTAGCATAA